>JAICHZ010000098.1 GCA_025924655.1 Pseudonocardiaceae bacterium
GCGCGGTCTGTGGCCACCGATCGTGTCCACAGCCGTGCTCGTCGAGTCGCTGACCGGCAACCGGGTGCGCGATGCGTTGGCGAACCGCACGGTCAGGCTGTCCCTGGTTCAGGTGGTGGATGAACCGCTGGCCTGTCGGGCGGCGCAGTTACGTGGCCGGGCGCGTGCCGGTTCCGCCGTGGATGCCATCGTGGTGGCCACCGCGGAGCTGCTCGAAGCAGTGGTGATGACGGCCGATCCGATTGACCTTGCTCGACTATCCCGACATGCCGACGGCGTTTCCCTGCTGCCCACCTGAACTGTGTTCTGAGCTGGGGCCGGAGGTGCGTCAGCCTCGCCTGACTCTCAGCATCCGGGAGAGCCTCCCATGAGGTTGACGGTGCCCGGGCGAGCCCGTTACCGTCGGCGACGTGCTGACTTTCACCGTCCTTGTACGTCAGAGGCGCGTCGTCTGAAGAATCCCAGACGTCGACGCGCCAACCCTCGCTTGAGCCCGACCCGGGCGGCGAGGGTTTTTTGATGCGTTGGATGACGTAGATGACAAGGCCGAGCGAACGATGAACTAAGGCAGGACCATGACGACTGTGACGCCCAAAGACATGCCCATCCCCGCGCAACTGCCCAAACCGGCACCACCCGTAGGCGCACCCGTACGGATGACGGGGGCACAGGCCCTAGTGCGTTCTCTCGAAGCCCTCGGGTGCGAGGCGGTGTTCGGAATCCCTGGTGGGACGATCCTGCCGGCGTACGACCCGCTGCTGGACTCCACGAAAGTCCGCCACGTGCTGGTTCGCCACGAGCAGGGAGCGGGGCACGCCGCCACCGGATACGCGCAGGCCACTGGGCGGGTCGGGGTGTGTATGGCGACCTCAGGTCCGGGTGCGACGAATCTGGTCACGCCGCTGGCCGACGCCCATATGGACTCGGTGCCGGTGGTGGCGATCACCGGCCAGCAGAGCCGGGCGCTGATCGGTACGGACGCCTTCCAGGAGGCGGACATCACCGGCATCACGATGCCGGTCACCAAGCACAACATGCTGGTCAAGGACCCCGGGGAGATTCCGAGAGCGATCGCGGAGGCGTTCCACCTGGCCTCCACCGGCCGCCCCGGCCCGGTGCTGGTCGACATTCCCAAGGACGTGCTGCAGGAGCAGATGTCCTTCGTGTGGCCACCGGAGTTGCAGCTTCCCGGATACCGGCCGACCACCCGGCCGCATGGAAAGCAGATCCGGGAGGCCGCCCGGCTGATCGCTACCGCCCGCCGCCCGGTGCTCTACGTCGGTGGCGGTGTGATCAAGGCGCGGGCCACCCCGGCGCTGCGGGAGTTGGCCGAGCTCACCGGAGCACCCGTGGTGACCACGCTGATGGCGCGCGGTGCCTTCCCGGACTCCCATCCGCAGCACGTAGGGATGCCCGGCATGCACGGCACGGTCGCCGCGGTCGCCGCGATGCAGCGCTCAGATCTGCTGATCACCTTGGGCGCCCGGTTTGATGACCGGGTCACCGGGCAGCTGTCCTCCTTCGCGCCGGACGCCGCTGTGGTGCATGCCGACATCGACCCCGCGGAGATCTCCAAGAACCGGCGCGCGGACGTGCCCATCGTCGGGGACTGCGCGGAGGTGATCAGTGAGCTGATCATAGCGGTGGCGGCCGAGTTCCAGTCCAGCCAGCCGGATCTGGCGCCGTGGTGGCAGCAGCTGCACAACTGGCAGGAGACCTTCCCGTTGGGTTATGACCGACCGACCGACGGGATGCTTTCGCCGCAGTTCGTGATCGAGCGGATTGGCGCACTCGTCGGCCCAGACGCGATTTACACCGCGGGGGTGGGCCAGCATCAGATGTGGGCCGCACAGTTCATCAGGTACGAGAAGCCGGGCAGCTGGATAAACTCCGGCGGTCTGGGCACGATGGGTTTCGCGGTGCCGGCTGCGATGGGCGCCAAGCTCGGCAGACCCGACGTCGCGGTCTGGGCCATCGACGGGGACGGCAGTTTCCAGATGACCAATCAGGAGCTGGCGACCTGCGCCATCGAGAACATCCCGATCAAAGTCGCAGTGATCAACAACGGCAGTCTCGGAATGGTACGGCAGTGGCAGACCTTGTTTTACTCCGAGCGCTACTCGCAGACCGACTTGGGGACCCACTCCCGTATCCCGGATTTCGTGAAGCTCGGCGAGGCATTGGGTTGCGTGGGCCTGCGCTGCGAGGCTGAGGCGGACGTAGACAAAATCATCACCCAGGCGATGGAGATCGACGACCAACCGGTCGTGATCGATTTCGTAGTCGGCAAGGACGCGCAGGTGTGGCCGATGGTCGCGGCCGGCACCGGAAACAGTCACATCATGTCGGCGCGAAACATTCGCCCGCTGTTCGACGAGGACGGGTCATGACCGAACACACCATGTCGGTGCTGGTGGAGAACAAGCCGGGGGTGCTGGCCCGGGTGGCTGGGCTGTTCAGCCGTCGCGGCTTCAATATCCACTCATTGGCGGTCGGACCCACCGAAAATCCCGATATATCCCGGATGACCATCGTTGTCGCCGTCGATGAGCTGCCCCTGGAGCAGGTCACCAAGCAACTCAACAAGCTGATCAACGTCATCAAGATCGTCGAGCTCGATCCGATGATGGCGGTGCAGCGAGAACTGTTGCTGGTCAAGGTCCGGGCTGACACCACGGTGCGCTCCCAGGTATTAGAGACGGTCACGCTGTTTAGGGCCAAAGTGGTCGACGTCTCGCCGGAGTCGCTGACCATCGAAGCAACCGGCACCGCAGACAAGATTGAGGCGCTATTGCGGATGCTGGAACCGTTCGGCATCCGCGAGATGGCCCAATCCGGCATGGTCGCCATGGGCCGCGGCCCCCGCGCCATCACTGCCTCCCCCCTGCGCTAAACCCGCACTGTTTGTCGCGTTCTGGATGCAGGACGCTGCTATGGGGCCCCAAATAAGCGCGTTCTGCATCCAGAACGCGAAGACAGCCAGATCCAGATCAGGAGCGAGTGATGAGTGTTGAGGTTTTTTATGACGGGGATGCTGACTTGTCGATCATCGCGGAGCGCAAGGTCGCGGTGATCGGGTATGGCAGCCAGGGGCATGCGCATGCGTTGAGCTTGCGCGATTCCGGGGTCGACGTGCGGGTGGGTCTGCCCGAGGAGTCGAAGTCGCGCCCGAAGGCGGCCGACGAGGGCTTGGCCGTGATGACGCCGGCGCAGGCGTCGGCTGAGGCCGACGTGATCATGATCCTCGCGCCGGACACCAAGCAGCGCGCCATCTACGCCCAAGACATCGCGCCGAACCTGAAGTCGGGTGACGCGCTGCTGTTCGGTCACGGGTTCAACATCCGTTATGACCTGATCCGCCCGCCGTCGGATGTGGACGTGGCGATGGTGGCGCCCAAGGGCCCCGGGCACCTGGTGCGCCGGCAGTTCGTCGACGGCAAGGGGGTGCCCTGCCTGATCGCGGTCGAGCAGGACTCCACTGGTGGGGCGCAGGCGCTGGCTCTGTCGTATGCCAAGGCGATCGGCGGTACCCGCGCCGGAGTGATCAAGACCACCTTCACCGAGGAGACCGAGACGGATCTCTTCGGTGAGCAGACGGTGCTCTGCGGGGGGTTGGTGGCGCTAGTCCAAGCGGGATTCGAGGTGCTCACCGAAGCCGGGTACGCCCCCGAGGTGGCGTACTTCGAATGCCTGCACGAGGTCAAGCTCATCGTCGATCTGATGTATGAGGGCGGAATCTCGCGGATGCGCTACTCGATCTCCGACACCGCCGAGTACGGGGACCTCACCCGTGGACCGCGGATCATCACACCGGAGGTCAAGGACGAGATGCGCCGCATCCTCGCCGAGATCCAGGACGGCCGTTTTGCCCAGGAGTGGGTAACCGAGGACGACAACGGGCGGCCGAACTTCACCAAGCTGCGTGCCGAGGGGGAGCAACACCCGATAGAACAGGTCGGTTCCCGGCTGCGCGGGCTGATGTCCTGGATAGACCGCCCGCTCACCGACACGGCCTAGACTTGGTGATCGTGAGCCGACCAATTGTCCTGATCGCTGAAAAACTTGCCCCATCGGTGCTGGAGGTCTTCGGAGACGAGTTCGACGTCCGGCATGTCGACGGCACTGACCGCGAGGCCCTGTTCGCGGCCCTAGCCGAGGCCGAGGCGCTCCTCGTGCGCTCGGCCACCCGGGTAGACGCTGAGGCGCTCGGCCGCGCCCCGCAGCTCAAGGTCGTCGCCAGAGCCGGTGTGGGGCTGGACAACGTCGACGTACCGGCGGCCACCGAGCGCGGGGTGATGGTGGTCAACGCGCCTACGTCAAACATCGTCTCGGCGGCCGAGCACGCCGTCGCGCTACTGCTGGCGGTGGCCCGGCACATCCCGGCCGCCGACGCCAGCCTGCGTAGTGGGCAGTGGAAGCGCAGCTCGTTCAACGGGGTGGAGCTGTCCGGCAAGACCATCGGAGTGGTGGGGCTGGGCAAGATCGGCCAGCTGGTTGCGCAGCGGCTGGCAAGCTTCGCCACCGAGCTGATCGCCTACGACCCCTATGTGTCCCCCGCGCGGGCCGCCCAGCTGGGCATCGAGCTGGTCGACTTCGATGAGCTGCTGTCGCGTGCCGACGCGATCTCGATTCACCTTCCCAAGACCCCCGAGACGCTTGGGTTGATCGGCGCCGACCAGCTCGCCAAGACCAAACCAGGCGTGCTGATCGTCAACGCCGCGCGCGGTGGGCTGGTCGATGAGCAGGCGTTGGCCGATGCACTGCGCGCTGGTCAGGTCGGGGGCGCGGGAATCGACGTCTTCGCCACCGAGCCGTGCACCGCGAGCCCGTTGTTCGAGCTGCCTCAGGTGGTTGTCACCCCGCACCTGGGCGCATCGACCGCCGAGGCGCAGGACCGGGCCGGTACCGACGTCGCCCGCAGTGTGCTGCGTGCGCTGCGCGGCGAGTTCGTCGCCGACGCGGTGAACGTGATCAGCGGTGGGGTGGTGGGCGAAGAGGTACGGCCGTGGCTGCCGCTGACCCAGAAACTGGGCACCGTGCTGGCCGCACTGGCCGGCGGCTCGCCCGCGTCGGTGACCGTCGATGTGCGCGGCGAGCTCGCCGCCGAGGAGGTCTCCGTGCTGCGGCTCGCCGCGTTGCGTGGCGTTTTCGCAGGTGTCGTCGACGAGCAGGTCACCTTCGTCAACGCGCCGCGGCTGGCGCAGGAGCGCGGGTTGACCGTCGCTGTGGTCACCGCTCCGGAGAGTCCGAGCCACCGTAGCGTGGTGAGCGTGCGGGGGATCTTCGCCGATGGCGCGGTGCACTCGGTATCGGGAACGCTCTCCGGTCCGGCGCAGGTGCAGAAGCTGGTCGAGATCGATGGTCGGCATTTCGACCTGCGCGCCGAGGGGCAGGCCATCTTCATGGAGTATCCAGACCGCCCCGGCGTGATGGGCACCGTCGGCAATCTGCTGGGCGACGTGGGTGTCAACATCGAGGCGGCCCAGATCAGCCAGACGACCGAGGGCACCGATGCGATCATGATGCTACGGGTGGATCGGGCAGTTACCGGCCAAGTGCTGGCCGCGATCGGATCATCGGTGGGCGCCCGCACCGTCCGCTCAGTCACCTTCGGCTGACCCCCGGACAGAACTACCCGTCTGGGGTCACCCGTTTGAGGTAACCGCCGTGCGGTGTGGTAGGTAGCTGCGGGTAATCTGCCCGCTGCGAAGGGTCCCATGACAGGGGCCCGGGCACTGGAGGTGTCTCATGCGGCTTGCGGTGATCCCCGGCGACGGGATCGGTCCAGAGGTGATCGGCGAGGCGCTGAAGGTGCTCGGCGAGGTCGCCCCTGATGCCGAGACCACGCCCTACGACCTCGGGGCGGCGCGCTGGCATTCCAGTGGGGAACTGCTACCTGAGTCGGTGCTCAACGAGTTACGCCAGCACGACGCCATCCTGCTCGGCGCGGTGGGAGATCCTTCGGTGCCCAGCGGAATCCTTGAGCGCGGCTTGTTGCTGCGGCTGCGTTTCGAGCTGGACCACCACGTGAACCTGCGGCCGGCCCGGCTGTATCCCGGGGTGCGCAGCCCGCTGGCCGACCCTGGCAGCATCGACATGATCGTGGTCCGGGAGGGCACCGAGGGTCCTTACGTGGGCAACGGTGGGTTGCTGCGCAAGGACACTCCCCACGAGATCGCCACCGAGGTCAGCTTGAACACCGCCTTCGGGGTGGAGCGCGTCGTGCGCGATGCGTTCGCCCGGGCCGCGGCGCGCCCGCGTAGACATCTGACCCTAGTGCACAAGACCAACGTGCTGTGCCACGCCGGATCGCTGTGGTCCCGAATCGTGGAAGAGGTGTCATTGCAGCATCCCGAGGTGACGGTGGCCTACCAGCACGTCGACGCTGCCACCATCCACCTGGTCACCGACCCCGGCCGGTTCGACGTGATCGTCACCGACAACCTGTTCGGCGATATCCTCACCGATCTCGCGGCGGCCGTCACCGGTGGGATCGGACTGGCTGCCAGCGGCAACCTCGACGTGGCTCGCCGCAATCCCAGCATGTTCGAGCCGGTGCACGGCTCTGCCCCGGACATCGCCGGTCAGGGCATCGCGGACCCGACTGCTGCCGTGCTGTCGATCGGTCTGATGCTCGCCCATCTGGGGCTCGACGAGCCGTCCCGCCGGGTGGAGGCCGCAGTGGCCTTCGACCTGGCCACTCGCGATCACACCCATCCGGGCGGTACCCACGCGATCGGTGACCGGCTGGCCGCCCTGGTGTCCTCGAGCCAGCGGGTCGAGCGCGCCACCCTCTAGCAGGCCTCCCTCCGCCGTGAGCAGGAGAGCCCGAGGGCCGCCCTGGGCAGACCGGTGGGCGGCGGGGCGATTACATGACGTCGAACTCGCCGTCCTTGGCGCCGAGCACGAACGCCTCCCACTCCGACGGCGTGAAGATCAGCGTCTGGTCGTCCACGGGATGCTCGGAGCTGCGCATCGCCACGTAGCCGTCCTGTACGAAAGCGATTTCCAGATGCGGTCCTGCCAGCTCCTCGGAGCCCGCTGCGCGCTGCCACATGGCGTTCGACAGGTCGATCGTGCCGCGGATGTGCTTCTTATCGTCGTGGATGTCGCCCATAGGATCACCATATCGAGCCGGCCGGGCTGATCGAGTTCCGTGGTGTCAACGGGCGCAAGCTCATCGGTCCAACGATCAGGCATACGGCTTCGTCATACCCGTGGCCACCGGCGAGCGGGACGTCATTGCCGCCTTCGCCATCACATCCGAGACTCGGTGAGCGGCCGACCGGCGGTCGCTCTGTTTTCAGATCTTGCAGCCTGGATCGGGCGCATCGATCGACAGCGGGCTGGTGGCCGGGTCGACATAGGTGACGTAAAGCTCGACGGGTTCCCTGCCGAGGTTACGACCGATATGAACCTCGCCGGATCCGCTGGGCTCGACCAGGGATTGTCCGGCGGCGTAGGAGACGGACCGGCAGTGGGAGTCAGTGCGGGTAAGCGTTCCCTTGCGCACGATCGCGAGCAGAGTGCCGGGATGATAGTGCCAGCCGGTGCTGCCGCCGGGCTGAATGGTGATCTGGCGGATGACGAAATCCGTCGGACCGTCGGTCTCGACC
Source organism: Pseudonocardiaceae bacterium (assembly GCA_025924655.1). GTDB lineage: Bacteria > Actinomycetota > Actinomycetes > Mycobacteriales > Pseudonocardiaceae. The sequence goes on from JAICHZ010000098.1 coordinate 7,617, forward strand.
TTGACGTGGTCCGGAGTGTTGCCCTGAGCGAGGACTGTGCCGGTCATATTTGATCCAGGCGTGGCCTGCGCCGACGCGGATAACAGCCCCACCGCTGCAGCGGATACCGCAATCACGGCAATCCTTCCGATGTGACGCATTCCGGCTCCTCCTGCGTAACGGTTACCGCGATGTGTTGTTCGACCTGGCCGCGGGCACCGGCAGGTGGATCCGGTCAGAGCCACACCGCGCAGCTTTCAGCCGGGCCCGTTTGTCCATACGAACGAGACCAGCAGCAGGTCGGCTAGTGAGGCTAGTGAACAGAGGCGACGCGTGCACTCGCTGATACGTGCTCTGCGGAAAGCTAGCCGTCTCAGCCCGGCACCCAGTGGGCCCAGCGATGTAAGCCCGCTACATCAGGAGGAGGGTCGGTACCGCCGACGACGTCCTGCAGCGCCGACCGCAGGACAACGAAACGTTCCAGGCCGACCGTGGGTTCCACTCGGCTACGAGGTGTGCGAGACTGCGCTCGTGGCACGCCACAGTGTGGTCATTATTGCTGAGCGCGTCGGGTAACCAGCACCATCACCCGACGCGCAGACCCTTCGCACCCGCGAGGGGTCTTTTTTGTTGCCTGCACACCTCTTGGAGCCTCGACGATGTCCCGCACCAGCCCCGCCGGCACCCCGCTCGGTGACGAGTTCCACCTCTACGACACCACGCTGCGCGACGGTGCTCAGCGCGAGGGGATCTCCTACTCGGTGGCCGACAAGCTCGCCGTCGCCCGGCTGCTGGACGCGCTGGGTGTCGGTTTCATCGAGGGTGGCTGGCCCGGGGCGATGCCGAAGGACACCGAGTTCTTCGCCCGCGCCGCGGCCGGTGAGCTGGAGCTGGCCCACGCCGCGTTGGTGGCCTTTGGCTCCACCCGCCGCGCTGGGCTGCGCGCCGCGCAGGACCCGCAGGTGCAGGCACTGCTGGCATCGGGGGCTCCGGTGATCACACTGGTCGCCAAGTCCGATCGGCGGCATGTGGAGCGGGCGCTACGGGTGGATGTGGCGCAGGACTGCGCGATGGTCGCGGACACCGTCGCGCTGCTGGTCGGCGAGGGGCGGCGGGTGTTTCTCGATGCCGAGCACTTCTTCGACGGCTACGCCTTCGACGCTGACTGCGCATTGCGGGTGCTCGAGGCCGGCGTCACCGCGGGCGCCGACGTCGCCGTGCTCTGCGACACCAACGGTGGGCAGCTGCCGCTGCAGCTCGCCGAGACCGTCGCCGAGGTGGTGGCCCGCACGGGTTTCCGGGTGGGGATCCACTGCCAGGATGACACCGCCTGCGCGGTGGCCAACTCGGTCGCGGCGGTGCAGGCCGGGGCCTCTCACGTGCAGTGCACCGCCAACGGCTACGGCGAACGCACCGGCAACGCCGACCTGTTCGCCGTCGCCGGCAATCTTGTCACCAAGCTGGGGATGCCGGTCCTCCCGGAGCACGGGATGGCCGAGCTGACCCGCACCGCGCATGCGCTGGCTGAGATCGCCAACCTCGCGCCTGACACCCACCAGGCCTACGTCGGGAGGTCGGCCTTCGCCCACAAGGCGGGGCTGCACGCGAGTGCGATCAAAGTGGACCCAGAGCTGTACAACCACCTAGACCCCACGGTGGTCGGCAACTCGCAGCGTGTGCTGGTAACCGAGATGGCCGGCCGGGCCAGTATCGAGCTCAAGGCAGCCGAGCTCGGGCTGGACCTGGCCGGCCGCTCGGCGGAGATCGGCGAGGTCACTGCGCGGGTCAAGGAGCTCGAGTCGCAAGGCTGGTCTTTCGAGGCTGCGGACGCCTCGTTCGAGCTGCTGCTGCGCCAGCAGGTCGACGAGGTGCCGCCCGCGCCGCCGTGCCAGCTGGAGTCCTACCGGGTGATCGTGGATCACGGCACCGGCGGGGAGGTCGTCGCGCAGGCGACGGTGAAGGTGGGAGTGGCGGGGCAGCGGGTGATCGCCACTGCAGAAGGCAACGGACCGGTCAACGCGCTGGATGCCGCATTGCGGCAAGCGTTGGGTGCCCATCTACCGTGGCTGAAGAATGTGGAGCTGTCCGACTACAAAGTCCGGATCCTGCCCGGCACCCACGGTACTGACGCAGTGACCCGGGTGCTGGTGGACACCACCGACGGGACGGCATCCTGGACCACGGTGGGCGTGCACGCCAACGTGGTGGAAGCCTCCTGGCTGGCGCTGCTGGACGCGATGATCTACGCGGCGCTACGGCACCACGGTGTCGCCACGTCAAGCCTGCCCAGATAAACGTCACCCATGAGCCGATTGTGGTGGACCACGCTGCTCGTGTTGTAAGGATCCGCTGGTGGATCCTTACAACGGCCCAACGACCTGCCGTGATCGCCGGAACTGAGCGATGGCCGCGCCATCCTGCACGGTCACCGCTCACTACTGGCGATCTTGAGAATGCGGCCAACAGTCCCAGGCCGGTGGGGCCGCACTGCTGGACTATGCCGTGCCACCGCCGACGTCCGCCGTGTCGGTTACGCGGCGCTGTGTACCAGTCGCTGAGAGTCACTGCCCTGACCACACGAATCGTTACGTGTTTTCACCGGGTCAGCAGAGTCCAGCGGCCTCGCGAAGACCTAACGTGCACCGAGTGACTCTCGCGCCTGAGTTGAGCCCTGTCGCATCGATTCCCCGCGAGGTCGTCGCCGTCTGCTTTGACGTCGACGCGACCCTGGTCGACTACGAGGCGTCGACCCGCGCCGGGCTGCGCGAGTTGCTCGGAACTGATGACGCCTGGGCGCAGTGGTGTGCGCTGACCGACCAGCACTACGCGCGCTACCTGGCCGGGCAGGTCGACTTCGACATGATGCGCCGGCATCGCACCAGGGACTTCTTCGCCTGCCGGGGCGAGCTTCTCTGCGACGGCGAGGTAGTCCGGCGTGAGGAACGCCGGGCAGCGGCGGTGCGGCGAGCCTGGCAGCTCTTCGACGACGCCCTGCCGTGCCTGCGCGCGCTGCGGGCGCTCGGCATGCGGTTGGCCGCGGTGACCAACGCAGCGGGGGACCACCAGCGTGCGAAACTCGGGGCGCTGGGACTGGAGTCCACCTTCGACGCGGTGCTGATCTCCGGCGAGCTCGGGGTGGCCAAGCCACACCGTGCGATCTTCCGCAGGGCGTGCCGTGCTCTCGGAGTGCGTCCCGCCCAGGCTGTCCACGTCGGCGACCGACTCGACGTCGACGCCGAGGGCGCGCGCGACGCTGGGCTGCATGGAGTGTGGCTGGACCGCTCTGGCTGCGGCGCCCTTCCGCACGACGCGGGAATCTCGGTGATCGGGCGATTAGCCGAGCTCCCGGCGCTGCTCACCCGGCATGCGGGCGGGCAGCTGGTAACCCAAACGACAGCCCAGTGGAAACCGGCACTCGTGGTCGACTAACATCCGTGCCCGGTGCTGGTTCGGGTCCGTGGGGCCCCGGAGACGGACACCTGGTGGGGTATGGTGTAATCGGCAGCACGACTGATTCTGGTTCAGTTAGTCTAGGTTCGAGTCCTGGTACCCCAGCGAATGTCATCATCGCGTTCTCGCGGCCCCGTCGTCTAGCGGCCTAGGACGCCGCCCTCTCAAGGCGGTAGCGCGGGTTCAAATCCCGTCGGGGCTACACCGGTGGTA
>JAICHZ010000099.1 GCA_025924655.1 Pseudonocardiaceae bacterium
AACTGGACCGGACGAAATCCGGTGCGCCGCCCCATCCCCGATGGGGCCAGCCTCGCGGACTCGCCCCGGCACCCGAACGACAAGATCAACAAGCGGCATGAGCATTTACCAACAGGCTCTTAAAACGTCGGTGCTGTCGAGTTCACGACGCTTACCAACATGGGCGGCTAGGCGCTTACGGGGGGTTGGGTGCGGGATGCGTTTGGTGTGGGTGGGGCGATGGCGCGCACGCCGCGGCTGAACTTGGGTACCCGCATGCTGACCTTGGTGCCCATCCCCGGTCCGGTTTCGACCACGAGCCCGCATTCCTCGCCGAAGGCTCCGCGTAACCGATCATGAACGTTGCCCAGCCCGACGTGCGCACCCGTGACGTGTGAGTCGGTCATCTCGTCGCGCAGCCGGTCCGGATCCATCCCGATGCCGTCGTCCTCGACGCTGATGAGGCAATCGGATCCGGCGTCTTCGGCGACGACCGACACGGTGCCGCCGCCGGGCTTACCCGCCAAGCCGTGCCGTACCGCGTTCTCCACCAGCGGCTGCAACGCCAGGAACGGCAACACCACCGGGAGCACCTCGGGCGCGATCTGCAGCCGCACCTGCAACCGCTCCCCGTACCGGGCCTTCTCCAGGATCAGGTAGCGGTCGATGTTGTTGAGCTCCTCGGCAAGCGTGGTGAACTCTCCAGCGGAGCGGAAGGAATACCGGGTGAACTCGGCGAACTCCATCAGCAGCTCACGGGCCTCCTCGGGGTCGGTGCGGACGGTCGAGGAGATCGTGGTGAGCGCGTTGTAGATGAAGTGCGGCGAAATCTGCGCGCGTAATGCCCGCACCTCAGCGTGCGCCAATCGGGATCGCGACTCATCGAGCTCAGCGAGCTCCAGCTGGCTGGAGACGTACCGTGCGACCTCCGCTGCAGCCTTCATCACACCGGCCGCGGCGGGCCGTTGGCTGACCACGCCGAAGGTCCCGACGACGCCGCCGTCGACCTCTAGCGGGCAGACGACGACGGCACGAATCGGGCAGTCGGCCCGCCCACAGTCCATCTCACGCTGGCTGCGGACCTGCTGACGTCCGGTGCTCAGCACCTCCAGCGCCGCCTCGGCGACCCATTCGGCATGGTGCTGAGCCTCACCATCCCAGGCCAGCATCACGCTTTCCTCGTTGGTCAGCGCGACGGCTGAGCAGTTCAGCAAGGCCCGCAGATGCGGCGCCGCAGCAGTCGCCGAGGCGGCCGACAACCGATCCCGCAATGGTGGTGAAGCCTGCGCCATGGTGTGCAGCGCGGTGTAGGTGGCGCGATCGGCGTCACTGCCGAATGGCTGGCGCCGTCGCCTCCGGAGTATCAACCCGGCAGCGATCACCACGGCGAGGACGACGGCACCCACCATCGCGAGGTGGCCGAGCTGGTTCACGAATCCATAGTCGCGGTCTCGACCTCAGGTGACAACGGCGGGTCAGCGCGCCGTCAGCCGGGCGGGGCGCTGGAGCTTCGCAGCAGGGTCTCGGCCGCCTTCGGCCAGTTCACCCCAGCGGTGATCCACGGCATCGCGGCCTCGGTTGAGTGGCCGGCCTGAACCCACCGAGCGGCGACCACCATGGGGTGATCCCACCCCGGGTCGATGACATCGGCTAGCAGCAGCGCTAACCGCATCACCTCGGGGTCACGAGTGACGTAGCCGATCAGCCGCCGGCTGCGGGTCCGCGGCGCTGGTTCTCCTGGGTCGACTGGGAACAGCAGCAGGTCGTGCTCGCCGAGCAGGTCGGCGGTCTGGCGTTCCGGAGCCGGCTGCTGGGTCGGCACTCCGGAGGGAATCCATTCCACCGGGCGGCCCAGCACCCCTTCGTCGACCGACCGGAGCTCCACCGTCCACGTCATTCCCACCGAGCGGCACCACGACGCTGTCATCACGCAGTTACCGGGGGCTCTCCGTTCCGATTGGGAGCCGGCAGGACGAGTTGGGGGGGCAGATCGAACCACAGGGCAAGCGAACCCCTAGCGAACCGGACGCGCCACCGCAGCACGGGTGAACCGACTCTGTTCACTCAGATGGCGCCATCAGCGAACCAGCCGGGACAGCCGGCGATCGGCCAGCGGCTTGCCGCCGGTCTGGCAGGTCGGGCAGTACTGGAAGGCGCGGTCGGCGAAGGACACCTCTCGGACGGTGTCGCCGCATACCGGGCAGGGCAGACCAGCGCGGGCATGCACGGCCAGACCAGCTCGTTTCTCCGCCTTGAGCCGGGCGGCGCCCTGGCCGACGGAGCGGGCTACCGCATCGCGCAGCACCCCCTGCAGCGCCTCGTACAGCCGGTCCAACGTGCCGTCGGTCAATTTTCCTGCCGTGGCGTAGGGCGACAGCCGGGCAGCATGCAGCACTTCGTCGGAGTAGGCGTTACCGACTCCGGCGATCATCGCCTGGTCGGTCAGCGCTGTTTTAAGCCGCTCGGTGCGACCACGGAGCACCTCTGCGAGCCCGTCACGGGACAGCGTCAGAGCGTCCGGGCCGAGCCGGGCGATCCCCGGTAGATCGCAGACGCCCGCCGCGTCGGCTACGACGTAGGCCGCGAGCCGCTTCTGGGTGCCCGCCTCGGTGAGGTCGAAGCCCATCCCTCCGCTGAGATGCACCCGTAGCGCGATCGGTCCCTTGCCCGGGCGCGGCGCGGCGGCGGGCAGCGAGTCCGACCAGCGCAGCCAGCCGGCCCGCGCCAGGTGCACGACCAGCGCGGGCCCGTCGGTGTGCACCGCGAGGAACTTTCCGTGCCTGGTCGCGGCGGTCACCGGCCGTTCATGCAGTGCGCTCACCGGCGGTTGCACAGTCTTGAGCACCGTCAGGGATGCGACGTCGACGCGGGTCACGATCGCGCCGACAGCGTGCTCGCGCAGATGATGCGCCAGCGCCTCGACCTCAGGCAGCTCGGGCATAGGTCCCAGTGTGCGGCAATCCGATCGAACCTAGGCGCAGAACCTCAAGAATCGCGTACCGGTGGGATGGAGTCGACCCGCATGAGCGACCCGTTGCCGTCACCTGGAGTGCCTGTTCTCCTGAGGTCATCAACAATCTGGTAAACCGTCTCCCGGGCCGGGATCATGCCGCGTACGACCTCTTCCAAGTGCTCACCATCGGTCCCCACCGGTCCACTGGTGTGCACCCTGATCAGCCAGGGCCGTTGCAGCGCCCACGACACCGGCAGCATCAGCAGAATCAGAAACACCAGCAGTACGAACCAGGCCGGTCTGACCACCTCGGCTGGGGTCCAGAAGACCACGAACAGCGTCAGCGCGATGAGGATGATCAGCATTATGACGCCGTGGCCGAAATCGGTCATGTCATGCTCGAACTGCTCTGTCATCGCCCGTCTGGTCCAGCTGATGCTGCTCCGGACCCACCAGATGCGCCCATCGGCGGTCCGCACCCTCCGAATCATGATCCGCCTCCGTATCTCGTGGCACACCGGCGCCGGCGTCTTGTGGAGACACCCGCCGGGTGGAGACACTTAGCGTAACGTTGAACTGCCCCCGATCGACGCGGGTGCGATGCTGGCCGACTATGACCCAACCACCCTCGTTCACTCGCCGCCGGGAAAACTTCACCTGCCTGCGCTGCGGGACGCCGGTGCGCGGCAGCGGCTACACCAACCACTGCCCACAGTGCCTGTGGTCGCGGCACGTCGACATCAACCCGGGCGACCGGGCCGCCGAGTGTGGCGCACTGATGGAGCCGGTCGGGGCGCTATCGGAGGGCGGCGAGATCGTCGTGGTGCACCGGTGCCTAACCTGCGGACACACCCGCCGCAACCGCACCGCACCCAATGACGACCGCCAGGCACTCCTAGCCCTATTCGGCCGCCCAGTCCCCGACCCCCGCTAGCTCCGACACGTCTCGGCACGCGCTACCTCACCGGCGTGCTGGGCCACAACGGCTCGTCGACGGCGATGCCGAGTGCCCGCAGGGCCGCCACCGTGCGCGCAATGTTGTTCACACCCGTGTCCAGCCCGCGCTCATTGGCATGGCACGGACCGCACGGCCCGCAATCCGCTGCCGCGATATCGACCTCGGCGTCGTTGTATGGGGTGTGGTGGATGTAGTGCCCGGCCAAGCCGTCACAGAACTCGGTGTAGGCGCGGGTGTGCAAAATGAAAATGTGCCATCCGATATCGACGAGCGGTGACGGACTGAACGTCTCCTCTGGGCGGGTGCCGCACAACCGGAGATACCCCAGCGCCTGGTCCATGATGCGCTCAGCAAGCGGACGATCCATCCGCCATTCCTTGACTATCCGATCGATCAGCAACATCCACAACCGCGCCGCGATGAGGTCCTTGTTCTCCAACCGGCCGCGTTGAGTGCGCAGCACGCTACGCAGTGCCGTGTCAGCTCTCTGCAGCAGGTCGTTGACCTGCGCGTCTCCCGTGCCCCGTCTGCCGGCCATCAGGTCTGTCACGGTCATGTCACTTCCCTTCTCGTGAAATCTGGCTTCCACAGGCCAACCATCAGTTCCTGGAACTCTGGAAAAGACGACTCCGGGAATGCGATATCGATATCTGCCGTGATGAACATCGCGGCCGGTACTGACGGCGCTGTCCGGGGAAGGCCACGCCGCAACTCATGCGCGAACTCCTCCGCTTCGGCGAGCGTCTGCACTTCCCCAGTCAGAACCGCCGCACGGCAGCGCAGGTAGGCGTCGATCCACGGGTCGCCGCAGATCGGTGACTCACTCATCGCTCACGCCGCCTCGAGGCGCGCCGTCGCGAGCGGCATCGTCGATATCGTCACCGTGACCGGCCACCAGAGCGCAGCAACTGTCGGCCGCTTCCAGGCCGCTGTCGGCGCAGACTGGCTCACCCGGCAGCGCCCGCCAGAGATAGTCAAGGGGTCGTGTCCTCGCGTGGCACACCTCGCACACCGCACCGATCGGTGCGTCCCGCAGGACGGTGACAGCGAGGAGCATGTGACCGCACTCGGCGCGGTAGGCACCTTTGGGGTGGTCCGCCATCTCGTCGATCGCGTGGAAACGCGAGTCGAGCAGGCTGCGGCTCCATTTTATCGCGATCGCTCGGGCCACGGACCCCGGTATTGTTCGGAGGTGCTTCGCTAGGTGCGTTATTTTCGCTGCCTCATGTGGTGGTGGGGTCCGGCCGGGCCGCCGGGAGTCGTCGGGGGCATTGCTCAACCGGCGGCCCGGCCGGGGATCTGAGAATCAGCGAGAGCGACCGCCTGAGCCTCCAAGGCGTGGTCCATAATGAAAATTCGGCGGCAGCGCTCGCACGGTGAACCGGGTGGTGGCTGGTCGTGCCGGTGGGTGTCCGTGGGCAACGAAAACCCACAGCGCGCCGTGAGCACACCCGCAAGGACCTGCTCCTCGGTCAGCAAGTGCACGCGCGAGTCCCAGTGGGACATCGCCCAGCGGGTCACGACGCCACACACCCGCTGCAGTGGTGAGCCTCGGCGACGGTCAGCGGGGCGGGCAGCACATCGACCCCTCACAGGGCCAGGCACCGGCCGACGCGCCGGCCGGTGGCGAACGCCTCATCAGTCAGAAAGGGCCAGGCGCACCCGCACTCCGCCCCTAGCCCGTCATGGCTGGTGTGCGTGTTGAGCGCGTGCGCGGCATAACCAATGAGGGCGTCGAGTTCGGGGGGCATGGGGTCGGGCTCGCGGGGGTGCATGCTCACTCCTTCGGGGTGCAAAGAAGGTGGTCTCCCGGACACCTCAGCGCCGTAGCTGGCAGACCGGTGGTAGAAGGCGCAGAGCTGGCGCCTGGAGGCGCGCGCCTGTGTCAGGTCGTCTACGTACAGTGATGACGCTACGGCCGAACACCTGCCAAACTCCAGGAGTTTGCTAGAGTTTGCTTGATCAGGTTAGGCCAAGCGGCCGAAGGTTGACCGATCTAGGCAGGTAGAGCGATTATGGCGAGGTACGAGAAAACTCACGCATATTTGCGACAGGAGGAGTAACCATGCGGCTAACGTTCCTCGGCAAGTCGACTCAAGGCGGTGGCTCACCCACGCTGTTTGCAACAGACCGGAATACGTACGTGGTTCAGGGCTAGAGAGTGGAGGGACAAGACGGAAGCGTGGAGATCCCTCACCGACTGTTGCAGCACGTCCAGCCAGGTACTTACGTTGGCGCTCTCATGGCAGACACGGGACGCGGCAGTTTCGTTCTATCAGGCCAGACAGTGAGTGATGAAGAAACGCTTTCGCAGATGGACATTCCCGAGCACGAAACGTGCGTGGAAGTTCCCAAGAAAGAGGAGGTTAGGTTCGGTGGAGTTGGTACAGGATGATGCATTCTTTGCCTTGTTTCATTCGTTCACCAGTACCGCTTTCCATGTGGAGGTGCAGGACAGTTATCACACTCCAGATGAGGCCGGACCGTTTGAACTCTTCTTAACCCAACAGGACGACGATTTGGCTTGGCATCAGCCTTGGCTGAATCTCGTTCGGAATATCACCACAGCAGGTAAGAGCATTCAGCGCGCGCGGGTGGTCACCGTCCCTCACGTTGACTACACCCGCTGGGGCCTTACCGTAGCACCTCACAACATCGCGGCTGGGGAAGATATTCGTTGGCTTCCTCGGCACCTCATCGATGCTGACGCATTGCCAGCGGATGACTATTGGCTGTTTGATGACAATCTTGTGGTGTTTACAGTTTTTGAACCCAGCGGCCGGTTTGCCGGTGGCGCTGCCACGACCGATCCAACTATTGCCTCTTTCTGCCGCACAGTGCGAGATCGGATATGGGCGGCAGCGATTCCCCATAGCAAATACATTGATAGCGAATACGTATCAGCGTAGAGACCAGACGTGACCAGTTCGATCCACCAGGCGCGCGAAGCTCTCGGCCATCGCCTGCGGGACATCCGTAAAGACGCTGAGCTTACCGGTAGAGAATTAGCCACCCTCGCCGGTTGGCATAGCTCTAAGGTCTCCAAAATCGAGTACGGCAAACAAACCCCGTCCGAGGAAGATATTCGTATCTGGTGCCGCCACACTAAAACGGATAACCAAGTAGTCGACCTGGTAGCCACCGTTCGAAACATCGAGGCGATGTATGTCGAATGGAGACGCACACTCGGCACAGGAACTCGACGGCGGCAGCATGCGTCGCGCACGCTGGAGGCCAGAACTCGGCTCATGCGCTGGTATGAACCACTGCTAGTTCCCGGTATCCTCCACACTGCCGAATATGCCGAGGCTGTCATGCGCCGGGTCATCGAATTCTATGAAATCCCTGACGACCTTGACGCCGGGGTATCGGCGCGCATGGAACGCCAACAGATCTTGTACCGGGGCAATCATAAGTTTCACTTCATCGTTACCCAGCAGGCACTTCTAACAACCGTCGGCGACGGTAGCGTTATGATCGGGCAGCTAGACCGCCTTCTTGCAGTCATGTCAATGCCTCGGCTCACGCTCGGCATCATTCCCACCTTCGCCGAGTACCGAGTTCCTACTAATCAGTTCATCATGTTTGACAACCGTTTGGTGCATGTGGAAACAGTCTCTGCGGAACTGACTATAAACCAGCCACGAGAGATCGCGTTCTACCACAAAGTATTTGAAGAACTCGCCAAGCAGGCCGTAATTGGCAATGCCGCTCGCGCGTTGATCACCGCCGCCTTGGACCACCGACGAAACGAGCTGCCACCTCAGACCGAGCCGTGAGCATATAGGAGACTGACCCGCCACCCTCTCCAAGGACTCCACCCCACCCCCGGCGGCCGAGGGGGGCGGAGCGCTCGTGACCGTGGTCGTAGAGCTGACTGACCTGGTGTTCCCGTGACCAGCTCAACGAGTATGTACCGCACGGCTTTCTACCCCGCCGTGCAGGAGCATTTAGAAGAAGCGATCAGGTAACAAATGGCGGCGTGCCTCGGGACCACGCCGGTCACCAGCGTTGGGCGGCGTGTCGTCGGGTCTGAGAGGTGCTGCGGTGCTGAGGGCGGGTGTCGGTCTGACGGGCTGGTCGGACGCGGCGGCCGCTGGTCCCCAGCCAACCGAGCGCAACCAGCAGCACAGCGATCGACACCAGCGCCGCGATCATGGCCTTCGCGTCGTTACCTGCGACGGGGGCGGTTGGCGGAACCTGGCTGGCGTTGACGACCTGGTCGATGCGCTGTTCCCGGCCGGCGGGTGGGATATCCCCCAGGGGGGCCGAGGAGGCCGCCGCGGCGGCGGGGAGCACGGCGGCCGGAGGCTGAGCCGCGGGTAGTTGGGAATTGCCGACCAGACCGGTGTGCTCCAAGTACTCCATCTGCCGGTTGAGCAGTACCGCGGCGGTGGCCGCGAACGATCGGATCAGCTCGTTACGGGTGCCGGCCCGCACGCTGGTGATCGTCGGCAGCACCGCACCGTCGGTGACGTGCAACCCTTGAGCGAACGTGCGGTCGAAATCCGGCCCGGAGCGCCCGGATAGCTCCCGCATCCAGCTCTGCTGCTGCGCACTGGGTTGGTCGGGCAACGCCACGCCAAGCTTGTCGGCGACCACGCGAGCCTGATTGCCGAGGTCGCCGTAGTCGACCCAGACGCGCTTGGCGACGGTGCGAACTCCGACGGTGGCGCCCTGTTGCTGGGCCTGCTGCCCGCTCGGCCCGCCGCACAGGCCGGCCTGCCGGATCATCACCAGTAGATCTCGATCCGCCGGGCTGAGCGGACCCCACTGCGTCTGCGTCCAGACCGCGTCTGCGGTCCCGCTCGGCTCCTTATCTGAAACGGTGGCCACGCCGTACTGCGAGGTGGTCCAGTACTGGAACATCACCACCGTCAGCGCGGCAATCACGGCCAGAGAGACGACCCATCGGACGAATCGGGGTACCGGGGGGCGCACAGAGGAAACCTTTCTCCGCTCGGGTCAGCCAGGGTGGAAATTAGACGAGGTCGAACTGCTCGGTGTGGATGCGCGGCGGCGGGACATCCAGCCCGTCGAGCACCGTCAGCACATCGGTGACCATTGCGGGAGGCCCGCACAGGTAGTAGTCGAGTTGGTTACGCCGGAACGCGCCGGGCAGCAGCGCCGTCAGTAGTTCCTCGTCGACTGCGCCGGACGCGCCGGTCCAGCTTGGTGGCGGCGCGCGGAGCAACTCGATGACAGTGAGGTCCAGCCGTTGCTGAAGTTCGCTGAGCTCGGCACGAAACAACAGATCGTCGAGGGTCCGGGCGACCACCACCAGCCGGTGCGGGCGGCGATCCCGCCGGTGCGCCAGCGTTCGCAACATGCTCATCATGGGGGTGATGCCTACTCCGCCGGCGATCATCACCAGTCCGGTGCAGCGCCGCAGGTCCAGGGTGAAGGCGCCGTGCGGGCCATCGACCCATACCGGGCTGCCCGGTCGCAGCTGCCTTAGCTCGTTGGTGAAATCACCGGTGTGCCGGATCGTGAACTCGGTCCACAACCCGACGTGAGCGCTGGACGCGATGGTGAACGGGTGCTCCTGCGCCCCGATGGACGGGTTCAGCCGGATCCAGGCGAACTGGCCGGGGGCGAATGCGAGGGTCCGGTAACCACGCTGGCGCCTGTCACGGCGGGGCTCGAGGACCAGCGTGCTCACCGTGCTGGTCTCCGGGCGCAGCTCACGGACCACATATTCACGGCGAGGTCCAAAGACCGGCAGCCATAGCCATCGATATCCCAGCACTCCTAGCGCGGCCACCGCGAGGACGATGAACAAGGCCCGCATCGCGGTGTCCCGAACGAGGTGGTTGAGCCACCAGATGTGCAGCGCGCTGAGCACCAGCACCGAGCCGGCCAGCGCCAGATGCACCCAACGCCACACCTCATAGCGCTGCTGCAACCGCCTGCGCAGCAGCGTCAGCGCCACCAGCGCACCCAGCGCAACGGTCGCACCAACCGCCGCGCGGGCCCGGTTCGGTGCATGCAGGACGTCGAACAGCGCCACGTTCGCCGGCTTCGCGGCGAGCACCAGCACGACGTGCAGACCTACCAGCAGGGTGACGGCCAACCCGACGAAACGGTGGATCCCGAGCACGCCATCGATGCCCAACGTGCGAGTCAGCGAGCGCACCCGAGATGGCAGCACCACCGCGCAGACCAGCAATGAGGTGGCCAGCAGGCCCATCCCGACGGAAAGCTGGGACAGCAGCGACGAAGCATCGCCGGTACCCGGGCCGTGCAGCACGGGCGCCAGCAAGACAGGCGCCAGGAGCACGGCGAGGAAGGCCGTTGCCCACAGCGTTCGTTCCAACTGGCGTCGCACGGCACGAACCGTATGGAGAAGTGGGTACCCAGCCAGCGCAACCTGAGAGTGTTACCGGCCCGAGGTCGCCCACTCGGCTTACAGACGCGACGAGCGCCCGCCCACTACGCCGAATGGCGGTAAGCGTTACGACGAATACCGCGCGAGGCCCTCAACCGCATTCGGTAACACGTTGGACCAGTCGGGTAATCTTGCCGCTCATCGATTGCCCCACGCCGCATGGCGCGGAAGCCTTGCCGCCGATGCAATCCGATCAGTGGTCAACGGCGTCCGCCACTGGACCTGCCGCCAGCTTGCGGCAACCGGTACTTCTCATGGTGCCCTTGCGGCAGACAACGAGCCGGGTGCTGCAGGCGTTACGGTCCACCGGGTTCGAGACCCGGATCCTGGACACCGTCCCGGAAGTGCTGGACGCGGCGCGCGCACATACCCTCGCGGCGATCGTCCTCGACATCGCGCTGGCCGGCTCGGATCCCCGGAACTTCCTCGACGAGCTGCGCAGGGTGGCTCCGCAGCTGCCGGTGATCGCACTGACCTCGCGCGAGCAACGGGAACAGACGGTGTCGCTGCTGCGGGGCACCTTGGACGACTACCTGACCACACCGTTTCCGGTGGAGGAGCTGGTCAGCCGGCTGCGGCTACGGGTCTCCGATCGGATGCCGGTGGACCGGACCGTGCTGCGCGCGGGGATGGTCACCGTCGACACCACCCTCGGACTGGTCAGCGTCGCCGGCCGCCTCGTGACGCTGTCGCCGACCGAATACGCACTGCTCATCGCGTTGGCCAGCCGGGCAGGTCAGCCGGTGTCGCAGGACCGGCTCACCACCGAGGTCTGGGGCCAGCCGAAGTCGTCCAACATCGTGGAAGTCTACGTGGGATACCTGCGTCGCAAACTGGGCGCAGACCGGATCCGC
>JAICHZ010000100.1 GCA_025924655.1 Pseudonocardiaceae bacterium
CACGAAGTCGATCTTCTCGCGCACCCCGCAGTCGGGGCAGCACCACTCGTCCGGGACGTCCGCCCACGGCGTGCCGGCCGGGAAACCCTCGCGGGGCGCGCCGATGGACTCGTCGTAGACGTAGTCGCAGACCTCGCAGCGGTACCGGGCCATACTCAGATCATCCCAGCCGGTGTTCTCAGGCCGCGTCGGCGATCGTCGGCGCGCCGTACCGGGCGAGCACCTTCGTGCGCTTTCCCGGCTGGATGTTGGCCCGGGTCACGTCCCCCTCGTAATGGGCGAGCACGCGTGGGTCCATCACCTTGCGCCACAGCGGCGGCGCGTAGGCGAGCAGGATCATCGCGGCGTAGCCCGCCGGCAGCTGCGGCGACTCGGCGAAGTGGCGCAGCGACTGATAGCGCCGGGTCGGGTTCGCGTGGTGGTCGCTGTGCCGCTGCAGGTGGTACAGGAACAGGTTCGTCGTGAGGTGGTTGTTGTTCCAGCTGTGCCGCGGCGTCACCCGCTCGAAGCGTCCGTTGGGCAGCTGCTGGCGGCGCAGGCCGTAGTGCTCGAGGTAGTTGACCGCCTCCAGCAGGCTGAAGGCGAGGACGGCCTGCAGGAGCAGGTAGGGCACGATCCCGACGCCGAACAGCACGATCAGGGCGGCCCACAGCACGGCCGTCATGGCCCAGGCGTTGAGGACGTCGTTGCGCAGCGTCCACACGCCCTTGTCCATCCGGCGCAACCGGGTCTTCTCCAGGCGCCACCCGTTGCGCACGCTGCCGACGACGGTGCGCGGCCAGAACGCCCAGAAGGTCTCGCCCAACCGGCTCGAGGCCGGATCGTCCGGGGTCGCCACCCGCACGTGATGCCCGCGGTTGTGCTCGATGAAGAAGTGTCCGTACCCGCAGGGGGCCAGCGCGATGCGGGCGAACCACCGTTCCAGGTGTTCCTTCTTGTGGCCCAGCTCGTGTGCGGTGTTGATCGCGATGCCGTTGAGCATGCCGAGCGTGGTGGCGATGCCGAGCTTGTCGATCACCGGCAGGCCGCCGTTGCGGGTCATCAGCCAGAAGCCGGTGAACAGTGCGGCGAATTGGCAGGGCAGGAAGAGGTAGGTGACCCAGCGGTAGTAGCGGTCCTGCTCCAGCCAGGCGACGACATCTTCAGGTGCGTTGCTCCGGTCGTCGCCGATGATCAGGTCCAGCGTCGGGATCAGGACGTAGACGACCATCGGGCCGATCCACCAGAACAGCCCGAGTCCCGTGGCGGTGACCAGGCCCCACCCGGCGAAGAGGAACAGCGGGACGACGGTGCCGAGCAGCCAGAGGTAGCGCTTGCCGTCGCGCCAGTCCGGTCGTTCGCCGGTGAGCGTCGCCCGCCCGGAGAGATTTGCTGAATCGCTCATGCTCGGCTCCCAATCCGTCGACGTGAGACGGGGTTGACACGAGACGGTCTCGCGTCCTGCTGGTTTACAACAGCATGCGGCATGTAAACCAAGAACGCAAGACCTGCCAACGGCCGCGTCCGACCGGCAGATGGTCGACTCCGCGGTTAGGGTGGAAGCAGCGAGGAGCTGGAGGAACAGCGTGCACAAACGGATCGTCGGAATCGAGAACGAGTACGGCGTCACGTGCACGTTCCACGGCCAGCGGCGTCTGTCGCCCGATGAGGTCGCGCGCTACCTGTTCCGGCGGGTCGTGTCCTGGGGCCGTTCGTCCAACGTCTTCCTGAAGAACGGCGCCCGCCTCTACCTCGACGTCGGCAGTCACCCCGAGTACGCGACGCCAGAGTGTGACTCGCTCGAGACGCTGGTAGCGCACGACAAGGCGGGGGAGCGGGTTCTCGTGGGTCTGGTGGTGGACGCCGAGAAGCGCCTGCACGACGAGGGCATCGCCGGCGACATCTCCCTGTTCAAGAACAACACCGACTCGGCCGGCAACTCCTACGGCTGTCACGAGAACTTCCTCGTCGGCCGGCACGGCGAGTTCAGCCGCCTGGCCGACGTGCTCATCCCGTTCCTCGTCACCCGCCAGCTGATCTGTGGCGCCGGGAAGGTGTTGCAAACGCCGCGAGGTGCGGTGTACTGCGTCAGCCAGCGGGCCGAGCACATCTGGGAGGGCGTCTCGTCGGCGACCACCCGCAGCCGGCCGATCATCAACACGCGCGACGAGCCGCACGCCGACGCCGAGCGGTACCGCCGCCTGCACGTCATCGTCGGGGATTCGAACATGTCCGAGGTGACCACCTTACTCAAGGTGGGCACCGCCAACCTGGTCTTGGAGATGATCGAGGAGGGCGTCGCATTCCGCGACTTCACCCTGGACAACCCGATCCGGGCGATCCGCGAGATCAGCCACGACCTCTCCGGCCGGCGCGGGGTGCGGTTAGCCGGCGGACGCGAGGCCTCGGCGTTGGATATCCAACGGGAGTACTACGCGCGCGCTGCGGATCACGTCGCGCAGCGCGGGTCCGATCCGCTGACCGATCGCGTGATGGAGTTGTGGGACCGCACTCTCAACGCGGTGGAGCAACAGGCGCTCGGCCTGATCGACCGTGAGATCGACTGGGCAATCAAGCACCGGCTGATTGAGCGCTACCGAACCAAGCATCGGATGGACCTGTCCAACGCGCGGATCGCTCAACTCGACCTTGCCTACCACGACATCCGGCGCGGCCGTGGGCTGTTCGACCTGCTGCAGCGCAAGGCGCTGGTCGACCGGGTGACCGACGACGGCGAGATCGAGGCGGCTAAGGACACCCCGCCGGCCACCACCCGGGCCAAGCTCCGCGGCGACTTCATCGCCGCCGCTCAGGCCGCCGGTCGCGACTTCACCGTCGACTGGGTGCACCTCAAGCTCAATGACCAGGCGCAGCGCACCGTGCTGTGTAAAGACCCGTTCCGTGCTGTCGACGAGCGCGTGGAGCGTCTCATAGCGTCGCTCTGAGCGCGTGAGACCGGGTGTGAGCCCGGTCGGCGATATGGACGTCCGAGGGTTATCACGGTGGCGCAGCGGATCGTGCGGTGGCATCACCAGTGGCTGATCGTGCACCAGTTCCTGCCGGTCACCGTTGGCCAAGCGACGGTGGATGACGTACTAACCAACGGCCGCAAGTTCTTTACCTGGCGCAACGATCCCTTCATCCCGGTGGAGTTCGCGGTAGCGGCCTATCGCTTCGGACACTCCCAGGTGCGGCCCAGCTATCGGGCGAACTTCGGGACCAGCGGTACCGATCTCTCGCAGCAGTTCTTCGCGATGATCTTCGATCCGGCCGCAATGGGTGCCGACCCGGCGGATCTGCGGGGCTACCGTGCCCCGCGCCGGTTCATGGACTGGCAGACGTTCTTCGACTTCGGCGATGGCCGCGCCAAGTCCAACAAGAAGATCGACACCACGTTGTCCGCGCCGCTTTTTCACCTCTTGGGACAACCACCGGCCACCCTGACCTCGCTAGCCAGCCGCAACCTTCCGCGGGGGCTGACCATGGGCCTCCCGTCAGGTCAGCGGGTGGCCCGCGCGATGACGCTTCCGGAACTGTCAACCGCAGACCTCGCTGACCCTGAGGACCTGCAGTTGCACCTCCGCACGCCGTTGTGGTTCTACGTCTTGTGGGAGGCGGCCGTGACGGCGAGCGGCGAACACCTCGGGCCTGTGGGCGGCCGGATCGTGACCGAAGTCGTCATCGGCTTGCTGGAGGGTGATCGCCAATCGTACCTGCGCCAGGACCCCGATTGGAGACCCACGTACGGCTCCGGCGGCACCTTCACGATGGTGGACCTGCTGCGGGCGGCGGGCGTGGTCGCCAGCATCCCCTGACGTCACCCGCGGAAATGTCACCGGCCATGCCAGACCGGTGGCCGGCCGTCCAGGGCGGCGGCTCGGCCTTCCGCGGCGTCCTGGGTCGCGTTGGCGACCAGCCGCATCGTCTCGCCGAAGCGGATTGCGTCCACACCGGACATGTCCGGCGCGCGCCGGGCTACCTCCTTGGTGGCCCGCGCGGCCAGCGGGGCGGCGCCGAGCAGCCGATCGGCGAGCTCCCGGGCAGCGGACAGCAGTGCTGAGTGCGGCACGACCCAGCCAGCGAGACCGATTTCCTTGGCCCGCTCGGCGCTGATTTGCTCACCGGTGAGGAGCAGCTCCATGGCGTATTGCCAGCCGATCCGCTGCGGCAACCGGATGGCGCCGACAATCGTGGGAATGCCGATGCGTACCTCCGGATAGCCGAAGACCGCATGTTCGCTGGCGATCACGAAGTCGCACCAGGTGACCAGGGTCAGCCCGTAGCCCAGGCAGTAACCGTTCACGGCGGCGATCACCGGTTTGTAGATCTCCCAGCCGCTTTCGAAGGAGTTGACCGTTGGCTTCTCCCAGAACGTGCCAGGAAACTCGCCGGCGGGATCGCCCGGGGACCGGATGTCTGCTCCGGCGCAAAACGCCCGACCTGCCCCGGTGACGATCGCCACCCAGGCATCCTCGTCGTCCCGGAACGCGGCGAACGCGGCGTTGAGCTCCACGCGCATCTGCTGGTCGATAACGTTGAGCTTGTCCGGTCGATGATAGGTGATCGTCGCGACGTGCCCGTCGAGCTCGTAACGCACGGTGTCAGCCACGGCACCCAGGTTAGGGCGCCCAGGCTAAGGGCGCACAGACCTCGCACCTCGACATGATCCGATGCGCGATGCTGCTCGACAGCGGTGAGCTTGCACTCAAGCCCCCGAACACACTCGAGCTCCCCAATACACTCGAGCTCCCGAACTCAACAGCAGAGCTGCTCTGCCCACCGTGGACAGCGCTGCTGTGGAGTTCGGGAGCAGGAGAGCTGGCACGAATCCGTAGGGGCATGTGGACGCAGTGTCGCGATTTGAAGAGTTCGATCTGCAGTTGTCCTCCGGACGGGTGCATGCCGCCCGAAGTGGTGCGCATGGACCGCTGGTTGTCTGCTTGCCTGGGCTCTCCGCGAACCTTCGCAGTTTCGATTTCATCGGAGGCAGCCTGGCGGAAGCGGGCTACCAGGTCGTCATGGTAGATCTCCGTGGCCGGGGCAGGAGTGAGTCGACGGCTCCGGGTACCTACGGTTGGCCCGCGCACGCATCCGACGTCGCTGAGGTGGCGGCCAAGCTGGGCGCGGGCTCCATTCACCTGCTCGGCTGGTCCATGGGTGGGTATGTGGCCATGCAGCTGGCGAGCACGAAGCCGGAGCTACTTGACAAGGTGGTACTGATCGATATCTGCGTGGCCGCCGGAGAGCCGGCGAACTCACTGATCCGCACCGTGATCGAGCGCCTTGGCATGATCCACCCCTCGCCGCACCAGTACCTGCAGCTGATCAGGCAGATGGGCACCATCATCCCCTGGGATCCGCTGTGGGAGCGCTACTTCGACTACGAGCTTGAGCCGGTAGCAGGCGGTGTGCGGGCTCGCACCAACCGGGCGGCCATCACGGAGGACTTCGAGTACGGCACCTCGCACGACCCGCGCCGACTGTGGCCGGCTCTTTCGATGCCCGTGCTGCTCGTCCGCGCCGCCCAGTCGCTTGTTCCCGACGGCCCTTTCCTCGTCACCAAGAACGACCGCGACGCCTTCGCCCAGTCAGTACCGAAGGCAAGAGTGGTGGAGATTGTTGCCAATCACTACGGGGTAGTCACCCATCCCAGGACGGCCGAGGCGATCCGAGAATTTCTGGAAAACGAGCATCCGGGAGGAGGTTCATAGCCTATGGAACCCACAACAGTCGATCTTTCTGGCCGACGCGCACTGGTCACCGGGGCCGCATCACGGATCGGGTTCGCCGTTGCCGACTGTCTCGCCCGATCGGGCGCTGATGTGCTGATGGTGGACCTGGCAGGGGACCGGTTGCGGGAGCAGGCGGCAGCCGTGCCCGGCGCGTCAGCTCGTCCAGCGGACCTCTCAGTTCGCAGCGACGTCCACCGCATTCTGGCTGTCGCACTGACTTCCCAGACGGTGGTGTGGATCAACCCGACGTCGCTTAGGAGGCGGCCTCCAAATCGGTTTCGATCTCGCGCAGGATGCCGCGTCGCCGGCGCGAGGCGATGAACAGCCACCCGCCTCCCACCGCCATGTAGGCCAGGAAGATGTACGGGAACAGGACCACCGGGTAGGCGGGCAGCGGGTAAAAACTGCCGACGGTCGGCACCAGCAAGAACACGAAGGCAAGCGCGGCCACTACCACATTGCGGGCTTCAAGCTCGCCGAGTTTGCGCAGATGGATCGGTGCGGCCACGGACACCATGAAGTAGGCCAGCAGGAATCCGAACGCGGCCAGCGTGCCGGCGCCATTGAAGACGGTCACGACATCGGTCTGCGAGGACCAGATGGCTGGAACCGCGAACATCAACACGATGTAGGCGCTGAGCGCGGCGGCCGGAGTTGCGTTGGAGGTATGTACTTTCCCCAGCCCTGGCGGGAAGACCGAGTGCCGCGCCATCGGGTAGATGATCCGGGCGCCCGCGTTGAGGCAAGACAGGGAGAGCGCGAAGAAACTGATCATCGCGCCGAGCGAGAGCGGGAGCTTGAAGTAGGCCACGTTGTTGAGGTCGGCGAGGCTGTTGAGCGGGGTCGCAAGGGCGTCCAAGGTGTCGTGCTGGCCTTGGGTACCGAACACTTCGACGTAGCCCATCAAGACGAAGAACAGGCCGGTGAGAATAAGGCTCCAGATCACCGCTTTCGGGATGGTCCGTAAGGGATCTCGGGCTTCGCCACCGAGTGCGGTGGCGCTTTCAAAGCCGACCAGGCTGAAGATACAGGCGACGACCGCGAGGCTCATGCCGCGAAACGTCACTCCGGTGAGGTGAACCTGGGGGGCGTCAATGGCGATTCCGTGCTTGAAGAGCACAATTGCGGCGAGCGCCATGATACACAGCACTGAAAGTCCCTCAAGGATGAGGGTCAGCATGGAGGACAGCCGGATGTCCTGCACCGCCAGCGTCCAGCAGAGCACTGCGCTGATCGCGAAGAAGACGAAGGCGGGAACAGAGCTGTGGATCCCGACGATGTCAAGGAACTGTCGTGAGAAGATAGTGAAGCCGGTCATTCCGGCTACCCCGATGAACAGATACGACCAGATCAGTGTCCACCCCGAGAGGACACCGCCAACCGCGCCGAGACCGCGCCCGGTGTAGGCGTACATCGAGCCCGGGGAGGTGGATCGGCGGGCGAACTGGTTGAGGTTGAACACCACGAAAAGCAGCATCGCGGTGCCGAATAGATAGGCTAGCCAAGTGCCCTGGCCGGCATTGGAAAAAGCCAATGGGATGATGAGGACCGCGGTCATCGTGGGTGAGATGAGAGCGATCGACTGCGCCAACAGCGCGGGAAATCCAAGCGCATCGGGCTGCAGTTCCGATGTTACCACCGCGCCGGTGGACGATAACTGTGCGGGCACACTTGTCACAAGGCTCAGACCTCCGGAAGTTGCGAGACGACGCATGAGTCCAGCGTGGCAATTTGTTTGCTCCCCCCATGCAACAGTCTCGGATTGCCGCCTAGGTAAGTACCGCCTGGTCGCCGCGCCGGATATTCCCCGGTGTTGCTACGACTGCGTAGATGCCCGCGCAGGGGGATAATCCGTCGCTGCCGGCGACGATCATGTTGTGTCGGGCGAGCGTGCGCAGAACGTTCGTGTCGCGCGGCAGGTCCTGCTGCGCGAGGGTGGTCATCACACACCGCGGATCGGGCTGCATAACGTCGATGTCGACGTCGCCGACCATGAGACGGTGGTCGAGCCAGGAGTTCTCGACGAATCCCCAGCCAGTCGTAGCCACGATCAGGTTCATGCGGAAACGGCGTTCGTCGATGCGGCTCTGCGGCGCCAGCTCACGCAGCCGGGCAAGGGTAGAGGTGCTCAGTACTGAGAGCGGAAAGAGGTCGAAAAAGGAGCCTTCGAGGACCGGCGACGGCTGACCTATCTCCGCGAAGAACGCCGATCCGATCCGTGCCTCGACCATTGTGCCTCGGTTCCCGGCCGGGTCCAGTTCGTCAATGTCGGGGTGGTATTGATCAATTGTGAAGTCCGGCGGGGCGGTCCGCGCCAGTCGCACCTTGCGCCCGAGGAAGTCTGACAAGACGGTGTCGGCATCCGGCTCATCGCTGGTCACCGATGCGCCGGTGGGGAGCGTGATCCGTACCGGCGGTGGGTCCTCACCCGCGTGGGGAGGCTCGAGGAACCGCGCTCGACAGCCGAGAATGTTCGGCCATAGCCTCGGGTTCTTCGCGCTCACGACCTTTCCCGTCGCCGCGTCTATCAGCGCGTAGGCGCGGTCACCGGCAAGCCCGGAGGTACTCACCTCGGTGGCGTCGAGTTCCTCTCCCAGCATGGACTTGACCGGGAACCTCCACAGCGCAGCGATGGTTCCCACCTCTTCGGCCATCGTCATTCCCCTCTACAACGCTGTGCGCCATTCGTTCGTGGTCCGGATCGAGGCGCGGATGGATTTTTCCCTGAAAACCCGGCCCGGCGCGGCATTCGGTTCGATCTGGGCCGATTTGTTCGAGTGGTCATGGTGGTCTTCTCGTCTCGGGCGGCGACCGGCGTCCCATCAGGTTGGAACGTCCGGCAGTTACCGGCGTCTACGGTCGCAGGTCCGCGTTGCGTGCCGATGACGTGATAATGACTTGCTGATCACGCCGCGAAGTAGCATGCTCACGCCCAGGGCGGTCGTGGACCGGGGTGGTGCCGTGGCCCGCCGGGTTTACCCGCGGTCTGTGGGGGGTCGGGGTGAGGGCGAGATTTGAGTTCAAACTGCTGGGCCCGCTGGAGGTGTGCGCCGGTGGGTGTCCGGTGCCGATCAGGGCGGCCAAGCAGCGGGTGGTTCTCGCGTCGTTGCTTGTCGACGCCGGCCGCGTCGTCGCGGTCGATCAATTGATTACTCGACTTTGGGACAACGCCGTACCGGACGGTGCTCAAGGCACCTTGCGTAGTTATGTAATGCGGTTGCGTCAGGCCTTATACACGACCGCAGCCACCGGTCCGATCGTGACCTGTGCCGAGGGATATTGCATTGATTTGTCTGGCCATGCCTTGGACTTGAACCGTTTCGAAACTCTTGTTCGCCAGGCGAGGACCGCTATCGCCCAAGGTCGATCGGACCGGGCATCTGCGCTATTGTCCGATGCGCTGGAATTGTGGCGCAGCGAGCCATTGTCGAATGTGCCATCAGACGTCCTGCGCCGGGAAGTCCTTCCGAGGCTAGGTGAGCAATGGCTGCTGGCCCGAGAACTGGCCATCGATGCTGCCCTCGATGCGGGCCGCCATCAGGAGACCACCGCGGAGTTGGGTGAGCTGACGACGCGGTATCCGCTGCGAGAGCGATTCTGGGCGCAACGCATGCTGGCCCTGTACCGCTCGGGCCGTCAGGCCGAAGCACTGGACAGTTACCGCAGCCTCAGCACGCTGTTGGCCGGGGATTTGGGTATCAATCCCAGTCCGGAACTGCGATCACTCCACCACGCCATTCTGACCAATGATCCACGTCTGCGGACGACAGCTGCGACCTCAACGGTGTCCGGCACTGCCGGTGTGGGCAACAAAAGCGGGCCTCCCCTCCTTGACAGCGCGAGATGCCGGGAAACAGATTGGCGGATAGCGCAGGATCTGGGACTGTTGGAGCGCGAACGCGAGCTACAGTCGCTCGACGCGCTGATCATGGCGGCGTGTCTGGGGTCGGGTCAGCTGGTGAGGGTGGAGGCAGCCGCCGGTCTCGGCAAGACCGGTTTGTTGGCCGCGGCCCGAGCCCTTGCGCGGCGAGCCGGCATGCGAGTGCTGGCCGCGCGCGGCTCAGAGCTTGAGCGCGAGTTCCCCTACGGCGTCGTGCGCCAGCTGTTCGAGCTCGTCTTGGCAAGTGCGGACAGGGCCGAGCGCGACGATCTCCTAGCTGGTGCTGCTCGGCAGGTCGCGGTGCTTTTTGACCAGGTTGACGCTGCGGGCCACAGCGCAGATATATCTTTCCCCCTGCTACACGGGTTGTTCTTGCTGACGGCGAACCTGGCCGAGAGTCCGTTGATGCTGGTTATCGATGATCTGCACTGGTCAGATGGGCCATCGCTGCGGTTCTTGGCCTACCTCATGCCCCGGTTGGAGGGGTTGCCACTCCTAGTGGTGGTGGCGTTGCGGCCCAAGGAACCCGCTGTTGACCAAGATCTGCTCGGCCAGGTCACCACTGACCCGCAGGCCAGGATGCTGCGTCCGGCGCCGCTGAGCGCAGCGGCATCCGCGCAGCTCGTCCGCACGGTGCTGGCCGGACGAGCTGCGGACGCCTTCTGCCTCGCCTGCCACATCGCCACGGCTGGCAACCCGCTGTTATTGAGAGCGCTCATCGAGGCCGCCGCTGCCGAGAATCTTGAAGCGACCTCCGCTGGAGTGGCACGTCTGCACGAGATCGGCCCGCAAGCAGTCCAGCGACGGGTGGAGTTACGGCTGGCGCGGCTGGGATCGCCAGCTGCCGTTTTTTGCGGCGCGCTGGCCATCCTGGGTGACGACGCGAAGCTGTCCCACGTGGCAGCCCTAGCCGGGTTACCACCCGCCGAAGCCCAGCAGACCGCCCGACTGCTCGTTGACATCGAGATCCTGCGCCAGAACCCGCGATCGCCAGGCGAGCCAATGAGCGCCGGCACGATCAGCTTTGTCCATCCGTTGATCCGGGCAGCGGTGTACGAGGGACTCGCAGAGACTGCCCGCCTGGACGGCCACGCCCGTGCCGCACGCCTGCTGGCCGATAGCGGGCCGCAGTGCGGAGTGGATCACCGCTTGGGCTGCCCGGTCATGTAACACGCGTCTATCACTCTGCGATGGATCACCGGGGGCTGGCCTGGAAGGAACGCCCAGGTGCACGGTCCTTCTGCCCATCGGAACGGACGTGGAAGCCGGCGACTACTTAGAGTATCGCCTGCCAAGCGTTATGTTGATGCGTCGCCTGGACCGCGCCGAGGACAGGCTGGGTTGACATCGTGCGTCATGTTCAGGTGTCCTCGGGTCGGCTTCCCCGCACCGTTCGGCCCGAGGACGCCGGGCGCTACACCCAGGGCAGGCAGTGAACGGAGATTGCGGCTACCGTGGCCGCTGTAACCCACCGACGACCCGCTACTCCTCGCGGTTCCCGCTCCTG
>JAICHZ010000101.1 GCA_025924655.1 Pseudonocardiaceae bacterium
CGAATGCAACTGGGTTTCCAACGCACCCAACTCAGCGACCAATGCGGCATCACTGTCTTGCCACACCACCGCCGTCGACATGACCCCATTCTACAACGAGGCACTGACAAAGCCCGGCCCAAACGTCGGTGACCAGACGTCGAGGTTCGTTGAAAGCGGCTAGCGTCTGAGAGGCCGCGGAGAACCGCCTGTGGTAGAGGTGAGCCATGGACTACGTCTGTCTCGGTACCACCGGCCTGCAGGTCTCGCGCATCTGTCTCGGGTGCATGAGCTACGGCGAGCCCAGTCGTGGCGGCCACCCCTGGTCGCTCGGCAAGGAGGCAGCCGAGCCGTTCTTCCGTCAAGCGCTGGACACCGGCATCAACTTCTTCGACACGGCCAACGTCTACTCGGCCGGCAGCAGCGAGGAGATCACCGGCCAGACCCTGCTGTCGATGGTCTCCCGCGAAGAGGTCGTCATCGCCACCAAGGTCCACGGGCGGACGCGTCCTGGGCCCAACGGCCAGGGCCTGTCCCGCAAGGCCATTCTCGCCGAGATCGACAACAGCCTGTCCCGCCTCGGCACCGACTACGTTGACCTCTACCAGATCCACCGCTGGGACTACGACACGCCGATCGAGGAGACGCTCGAAGCCCTTCATGACGTCGTAAAGGCCGGTAAGGCTCGCTACGTCGGTGCGTCGTCGATGTACTCCTGGCAGTTCGCCCGGGCTCTGTGCCTCGCCGAGTCCAACGGCTGGACCCGCTTTGTGAGCATGCAGAACCACTACAACCTGCTCTACCGGGAGGAGGAGCGCGAGATGCTCCCGCTGTGCGTCGACCAGGGCGTCGGCGTCATCCCGTGGAGCCCGCTGGCCCGCGGCCGGCTGACCCGGTCCTGGTCGCAACAGACCGCGCGCTCAGAGACCGATGAGTTCGGCCGCTCCCTCTACGGCGAAGAAGGCCGGTCCATCGTCGAGGCGGTACTCGAGGTGGCCGCCAAACGGGGGATCGCGCCTGCCCGGGTCGCGCTGGCCTGGCTACTGGGTAAGCCCGGGGTTGACGCACCCATCGTGGGAGCGACCAAAGCGCACCACCTGGAAGACGCCGTCGCCGCCGTCGATCTGCGCCTCGACGACTCGGAGGTCGAGTCGCTGGAGAAGGGTTGCCAACCG
The DNA here is from genome assembly GCA_025924655.1 of Pseudonocardiaceae bacterium. Classification (GTDB taxonomy): domain Bacteria; phylum Actinomycetota; class Actinomycetes; order Mycobacteriales; family Pseudonocardiaceae. The sequence goes on from JAICHZ010000101.1 coordinate 1,155, forward strand.
CGCGCTGTGGCCGGGTTCAGCTGACGTGGAGCTGAGCCGGCGCCAGTTCATCTCCGGCGCCGCTGTCACGGTTGCGGGCACGCTGGGCCTCGGTGCGGGCTGTGCTGCGGCGACGACCGCGCACTTTCATCGGCCCGCCGCATTGCCGCCGCCTGAACGGCCCGGGATCGACCATATCGTCGTGGTGATGATGGAGAACCGTTCCTTCGACCACTACCTGGGGTGGCTGCCCGGCGCAGACGGTAAACAGGACGGCCTGAGCTACCTCGATAACAGCGGTAAGCGCCACGCCACGTATCACCTGGACACCTTCACCGGCTGCGGGCATCCTGACCCGGACCATTCCTACGGAGGCGGGCGCGTCCAGTACAACGGTGGCGCCTGCGACGGTTTTCTGCGCTCGGGCCGCAATGACGAGTTCGCGATCGGCTACTACACAGCCGCAGATCTGGATTTCTTCAGCCGCGCGGCACGCGACTGGACCACCTGCGATCGGTACTTCGCGGCGGTGATGGGGCCGACCTTCCCGAACCGCCTGTTCCAACACGCCGCGCAAACCGACCGGATCATCAACCATATGCAGCCGACCACCGTCCCCACGATCTGGGACCGGCTCGCCGAACGGGGTATCCCCGCGAAATACTATTTCTGCGACGCGCCGATAACGGCCTTGTGGGGCTCGAAATACCGAGACATCACGCAGCCGTTCGCCCAGTTCCTTCTTGACACGAAGGCCCCGACTGCCTTGCCTGCGGTATCGTTTGTCGATCCGCGGTTTCTCGGCGACGGCACCGTCGGCACATCCGGTGACGATCACCCGTTGGCCGATATCCGGGTCGGCCAATACTTCCTTAACACTGTGTACGACGCAGTCGTGTCCAGCCCGAACTGGGAGCGCACCGTCCTGGTCATCAACTATGACGAATGGGGCGGGTTTTTCGACCATGTGCCGCCGACCACGGCGCCCGACCCGAGACCCGACCTGGGTACCGGCCTGCGCGGATTCCGGGTACCGTGCCTGGTCATCTCGCCGCTAGCACGTCGACGGACCGTCGCGCATGGCATTTACGACCACACCTCCATCCTCAAGATGATCGAGTGGCGATTCGGTCTCGAACCGCTCACCGTGCGCGACGCCGGCGCCAACAACCTCGCCGAGGTTCTCGACTTCGAGACGGCGCCGGACCTCACCGCTGCCCGGTACGGCGTGCCGGACATCCAGGCCTGCGGCTGCCAGTTCACCGGCCATGTCGCAGGCGACATCCACGGCGGGCACGACTGGCCCGCGTTGCGGGATTACGCGACCTGCCTCGGATATGCCACTCGCTAGGCTCGGCGGCATGCAGGAGAACCAGGCAGGGCCCGGCCAGGCTCCGCCGGGGACGCAGCGCGGCAAGCGGTTGCGGCCGAAGTTTCACTACGAGCTCATCGGCTGTGGGCTACGCGGCCATGAGCTTTTGGGCACCGACGTCGCCACGATCCGACCCGTCGACGACCTCCTCGTGCGCGAACCCGGTGATGGACTTCGCTGGTATCGCTGCGTGCGATGTGACGCATGGGTCCCCATGGCGCCACCGCTGGCGCCGACTCGCGAGTATCTACCCGAGCGCTCCGAGATCGCCCTGCCGCTGCGGGGACGACCCCTGCGGGACCGCTATGTGCTGCGGCTGATCGCCGTGGACCGGCTGGTGCATTTCATCGTGCTCGGCGTGCTCGCGTTGGCGGTATTTCTCTTCGCGGCCAACCGGGTGGCGCTGAGTCACACGTTCTACCGGGTGCTGGACGCGGTGCAGGGTGGCGTCGGCGGCCCGAACGGCCAGGCCGGCGGCGGCATCCTGCAGGAACTGCGACGGGCCTTCGCCGCGAAGCCCTCCACCGTGTTCTTCGTGGGATTGGCGTTGGCCGGTTACGCAGTGCTCGAGGGTATCGAAGCCGTGGGCCTGTGGTTCGCCGCACGGTGGGCCGAGTACCTCACTTTCATCGCGACCACACTGTTGCTGATCCCCGAGGTCTACGAGCTGACCGGCCGGATCACCATCACCAAGATCATCACGCTGATCATCAACCTGGCCGTGGTCGGCTACCTGCTGGTCGCCAAACGGCTGTTCGGCCTCCGCGGCGGCGGCCGCGCCGAACGCGCCGAACGCGCCCATGACACCGGCTGGCAAGCGCTGGAACGCACCTCGCCACCGGCGCGAGCGTGACTAACGACCTCCGGAGTCACGTTCCGGTGTCGGTGGTGTCGTCGAGGGGTGCCGCGCCGGCGATCTTGAGGTATTCGTTGATCTCGTCGGGGGAGGGATCGATACCCACCGACTGGGCATAGGCCTCGGCGGCCTCCGGGTCGTGCTCGCTTCCCGGTTCAACCGTGCCGGCTCGCGGGAGCCGCTCGTCAGGTGTCGTCATTCTCGCCTTCCCGTGCCACCACATTGACCCGATGCACTCATCGCCCTGCTTGCAGAATGCTAACGCTGTGAACGCTCAATCAGGCGACGCCGGCGCGCCACGCTCTGCTGTCTTATTTGTTTGGCACAGGCATCCTTGTGACTAGGATCAACCTGGTAGCCAGCCTCAGCAGCAAGTGAGCCCGGCGCGTCCGTGTGACATAACGCAACTACTCTTGGGTTGGCGCGTCTACCGTCGGGGCCAACTGTTGGGCGTCAGTACGGGCCGGTGTCACTACAGGCCGGGTCACTACAGGCACAGGGAGTGGTGTGGCTGGCGGAGACGGGCGCTGGGGTCCCGGCGGGGATGCCCGCGGTGATCGTCGGCGTCGGGCGCCTGCCCCGCCGCGGTCGGACGTCCCGCGCCGTCGAGTGGTCCCGCCGGATCGGGCCGGTCAGGTAGGGCACACCGGGCGTAGTGACCGGCCGCGTGCCACGGCGCCGTCGGGCCGGCCGCAGGCGCGGGTCGGTTCCAACGGGCGCCGGGGTGGAGGGTCCGGGCATCGCCCGGCGCGCCGCACCGACCGCCGGTGGGGGTCGATCGCGCGGTGGGTTATCGCGCTGGTGTCACTGGTCGTGTTCAGCGTCACCGGGTATGGCTGGAGCCAGTACGAGACGCTCCTGACCGGGATCGGTAGGTCCGACGCCATCCGGGGCGACGCCCCGAAATCAGTCGGCGGCGATACCAACATACTGATCATGGGATTGGATAGCCGGCTCGACGGGAACGGCAAACCGTTACCACCAGAGATCTACCAGGCATTGCACGCCGGTGACGAGCAGGTCGGCGGCTATAACGCCAATGTTTTGATGCTTGTGCACCTGCCCGGCAATGGTTCCAGGGCCACCGCCATCTCCATCCCGCGCGACGACTACGTCAGCCTCCCGGGCAGCCCGGACGGTGTTGCGAAGGGGAAGATCAAGCAAGCGTACGGCTTTGCGTTCGACCAGGAGCATAAAAGGCTGATGGCCGCCGGCGTGAGTGACCAGGCCACCTTGGAACAGCGAAGCCGCGACGCTGGTCGCCAGGAGCAGGTCGATACGGTCGCCCAGTTCTTGGGCGGCGTGCCGATCGACCACTTCGTGGAGGTGACCATGGTCGCCTTCTACCAACTGGCCCAGGTGGTGGAGCCGATCACGGTGTGTCTGAAGGAGGACACCCGCGACAACTACTCCGGCGCCGACTTCCACCGCGGCTACCAGCAGATCAACGCCGCTCAGGCGGTGGCTTTCGTGCGCCAGCGCCGCGATTCGGTGCACACCCAGCTGAACTTCAGCGACCTGGACCGGGAACGCCGCCAACAGGCATTCATTGCCTCGTTGGTCTTCCAGCTCAAGCAGGCCGGGACGTTTCTCAACCCGTCGCGACTGCGCGAATTGATCAGTGTGGCCAAGCAGAACATCGCCGCCGACACCGGTTTCGAGCTGCTGTCCTTCGCCGAGCAGGCCTCCGCGCTGACCGGTGGGAACATCAGCTTCACGACCCTGCCGATCGTCCGATTCGGCACCGATCCCGCCGGCGAGGACGTCAACATCGTCGACGTGCCCGCGGTCCAGGCATTGGTGCACAACCTGATCGGTGGCCCCATCCCCACGCCGGTCGCCGCCGCACCCGCTCCGGTGTCCGGCAGCCAATCCGGCATCGTGGATGTGATCAACGCCACCAGCCGCAACGGCTTGGCGGCCGCGCTGGAACACGCCCTGACCCCCACCGGCTTTACCGCGGGCGTCACCAGCACCGCCCGCCATCACCGCAACGACACGACGATCTACTATCCCGATTCCGGCGCCGCCGAGGCGGCGAAAACCCTGGCCACGATGCTTGGTGAGCTACCCACCGCACGGGACTCGACGGTATCGACCGGTCACCTCCGGGTGGTCCTGGGTACCGATTTCACGATGCCCGCCAGTCTCGGCACCGCCGACTCCACCGCGGCCGGCGACTCATCGCCGCCGCCCGCGACGGCGGCGACGCCGGGCGCTGGGCAGCCCAGCGCCGCGGACCCCGACAGCATCTCCGGCGCCGGGGTCCAGTGCGTCAAATAGCCTGGCGCGGTGGGCATGGAGATCGCGCGCCTGCCGCTGCCGGTTCAGCAGGATGCGCCGGCGGGATGGGCTGCAGGGTCCAGCCATAGCAGACTGGAAGACGAAGATCACGGTTTGTGTGCCGTCAGCGACACGATTTGTCACTGACGGCACACAAACCGTGATCTTGAGCCAGGATGACAGCACGGCCACACTCGTCACTCGCCACCTCGGCCAACCACTGGGTCAACGCCAGTCCGGAAACCATGGCTGTCCAGACCCTGGCCGGCTTCCCGACCCGGTTCGAGTGGGCCCTGGATGATCTACGTGCTCTGGTATCCGGACGGCCCTCATCGCCGAAGGCTGGGGACTTCACCCCGAACTCGTCGACCCATCATCGACGCACCAGACCGGATGGTGGTCATGGTCGCTACGTTCCGCCCGGTGCCGGTGCTGACCTGTAGTACCGAATGGCCGGGGTCTGGCGAGGCGGGACAACCCGGCCCGGTTCAGCATCTCCGGCGCCAGCTTCCAGCGTGTCGCATAGCCTGGCGATGTGGGTATTGACATGACGGTGGTTTCTCCGGGTCCGCCGCCCTTGACGTGGGAACGACTGTTCACCGGGTGGACCCTGAGCCCGGGCGCGCTGGTGGTGGTCGCCGCCCTGGGGGCGGCTTACTGGCTGGGCGTTCGCCGGCTGCGACGGGCGGGCGTGGCCTGGCCGACTGGCCGGCCGTGGTGGTTTGCGCTCGGGTTGGCGTCGATCCTGCTGGTGACGGTGACCTTCGTCGGCGTCTATGCGAACACCCTGTTCTGGGATCGCGCGGTGCGCAACATCGTGCTGCTCATGATCACTCCGATGTTCCTGGCTCTGGGGGCACCGCTGACCCTGCTGCGCGACGTGCTGCCGGAGCGGGCCACCCGGGCAGCCGGCCGGGTGCTGCACAGCAGCGCTGCCCGCATCCTGACCTTCCCGGCGGTGGTGACCATCGCGCTGATCGCTCCGCTGTTCGTGCTGTACCTGACCCCGCTGTATGAGGCCGGCCTGCGATCAACCGCTGTCGGCGCCGCCATTGACGTCGGCCTGGTCGCCGCCGGGTTCCTCTACTTCTGGACCCGGTTTCGGATCGACCCCACCCCGCGCACCGATCCCTACCTGCTGACGGTAGCGATCAGCGTCGCAGAAGTGATCTTCGATGGAGTGTTGGGGTTGACCCTGTGGCTGGGGCCGTTGGTCGCTCCGCGTTACTACCTGGAGCTGCACCGGGCGTGGGGGCCGGACCTGCGGATGGATCAGATCATCGGCGCTGGGGTGCTGTGGATCGGTGGTGACCTGGCTGGCCTGCCGTTCCTCGCCGCCGTGGTGACCCGGATGATGCGCGAAGACCAGCGCGACGCCGTGGCCATCGACGCCGAGCTCGACACCCTGGAGGCTCTCGATGCCTCACTCGGAGCTCCGTCAACCAGCCCGGAAAGCAGCCCATCGCAAATCCAGCCCCGGCTGTGGTGGGAAGACCACCCCGAACTAGCCCAACGCTTCCGTCGCCCCCGCTGAGCCGGGTGGTACCGCTCACAGGTCGAGGGTTAGCCGCTCGCTGCGGGCTCGGGAGACGCAAATCAACATCGCGCCGGCGGCGCGCTCAGCGCTGGTCAGTAGTTCGTCGCGGTGATCGGGTTCGCCGGCCAGAACCACGGTGCGGCACGCGCCGCAAATGCCCTGTTCACACCCGGATGCAACGGCTGGAAGGACATCGCGAACGGCCTGCAGGACGGTACGGTCCGCAGGCGGCCAGCGCATCCTTGGTCTCCTGAAGGGCACTGGCCGAACGGGTGCCGATGAGGTTCTGGACGCTGGGCGTGAATCCCGTGTTGAAGTTGTTGAAGAACGTCTTGGCCTTGGCGACGTCGCCGGCGGTGAGGGCGTCGCGGCTGATCAGCAGCTGGGCCCGTGCCCCACGCAGGGGTACTAGGTCATCGAAGAGTGGGCTGAGGGGCGGTTGGGCGGAGACGAAGCTGATGGCAAGGTTGAACTGTTGGCGCAGGTGTTCCGCCAGTTTCGACAGCGCAGGCCAGTCGGGATGTGGCTGCTTGAGACCGTCGTCGATCACGAACTGGGTGTCCGGTTCGATGTCGGTGTACAGCGGGAGCGACCGGTGGTTGAGGTAAACCTCAACGGCCTGCCAGGCAGCTTCGTAGTCCTGGCCGGCCTGGACCGAGGCACCGACGTCGCGGCGAGCGATGGCCGCCTGCCAGCGCTGGACGAACGGCAGCACGGTTGAGAGGTTGATGACCTCTTTGGTGGCAGTCATTTTGGGCGACCTCGGGAAGTGGAGATCTGAGTGGACACGGTCAATCAGCCCCTGGGCCGTGTCGCCTGAGATGTGGATCGGGATCGGTAAGGGCGGAGCGAGCGGGGCCGGTACCGCGGCGGCGGCGCTGACGGCGACACCGAGGGACAGCGCCAGCGCGGGGGCGAGGAGCAGCGAGCGTCTGACTGCAGCCATGGGAGCGAGCCTCCTGGACCTAGTGGAGCGAGCGCCGAAGCGCGACACTTAGGTGTTCGTAACTAAACTTAGGTTTACCTAACTTGTGGACGCGGTGGTTATCGGCTCCTGCGGCAAGGCGTTACATCGGTTTTCGGCGGCGGCGGCGTCGTCTCCCGCTGACGTCCCGGTTCGGTAATTCAGCCTGTGCGCAGAGTTAGCACGGCGAATGTAGGTGGGTCCGTGCAGGGAGTGCCCGCTTGGTTACATTTCGCCATCTTGATTATTCCGGACCGGTAAGCCTACCCTTACGTGCTTTAGGCTCCCCTTACCTGACTGGAGATCTCTATGCGCCTCCGTGGACCTGCCGCCAGACTGGTTCGTCGAGGCGCTGCCTGCCTCACCGTCCTTAGTGTGGCCGCGTGCAGCAGCACCGGTACTGCCTCTGGTCCGGTGCCGTCGGCGGACAACCATTATCGCCAGGTCAATTTGGCGGCCAATTCCGAGGCATACCAGGCGCGCTTCACCATGCCGGAGATGGTGAATGCGTGGGGCATCGCGATTCGTCCCAAGGGCGCGGGCGGCCACTTCTGGGTCGCCGCCGGCCAAGCGTCTTATGAGTTCGTCGGCGACGCCACTGCTTCCGGCGACCAGAAGATGCGCGAGCTGCACCAGGATCCGCTTAAGGCGGTGACGATCCCGGGTACCGATACCAGTACCGAGGATACGTCCATCGGCAAGACGACCGGCGTGGCTTTCAACGGCGCCGACATCAACTCGGACAAGTTCGTGGTGACCAACCAGCCGGTGCAGGTCGACGGCCGCACCGTCATGGTCGACGGTTCGGCGCGGTTCATCTTCGCCACCGACTCCGGGCGCATCGCCGCGTGGGGAGAGCGCGGGCCAGACGGCAAGGTGATACGAGTGAATGGGCCGAGCCAGGAGGTGTTCAACGGGGATGCGCAGGGCATGAAGTTCTTCGGGTTGGCGGTCAAGCAGGGCAGCTTCGACACACTGTGGGCTGCCGATTTCGGCGCGCAACCGCAGATCCGCCAGTTCGACAAGAATTGGAAATTGGTACCGACGCAGGGTTTCGCCAATCCGTTTGCCACCGGCGCACCGGTCGATCCGGCCGATCCGGCGAAGGGCAAGCTGGCCAATCCCGGTGATCCGGTCCCCTGGAATATCACCACTGTCGGCGACCGGCTCTTCGTGTCCTATGTCATTTCCAAGGCACCTGACCAACCACAGCCCGGTGGCCCGGCCTTTGACGCGGGTGAAGAGAATTCGCTGAACAAGGAGCAGGAAAAGGCCACCGGAGGCCACCCGGACAAGGGCAAGCTCGCCGAGTTCACCTATGCCGGCGCACTGGTTCGGGTCTTCGGGGACGACGGAAGACTGAACGCGCCATGGGGAGTCGCGGTGGCTCCAGCACGCTTCGGACCGATGGGTGGCAAGGTCCTGGTTGGCAACTTTGGTGGCGCCGGACGAATCGCCGCATTCGACGACGCCACCGGCAAATTCGTTGACTACCTGCGCGATGAGCAGGGAGCGCCGATCGGGATCGACGGCCTCTGGAACATCCTGTTCGGTAACGGGGAGAGCCTCGGCGACGCCGACACCCTCTACTTCGCTGCTGGGCCGGCTGACGAAAAGGAAGCACTGTTCGGCGCCTTGCGGGTAGCCCGCTGAGGCTGCCTCCAGACCGGTTAGACCTACGATGAAACCAAGGTATTCCCCACCACCGAACCGGTCGCGGCTTGACAGCTAACACCTGTCGGAGGTCTTCCGGAGCCCTTGGCCGCCTCCACGGTGAAGGGCTCGGGTATCCGTCCGGTGGTCAGATAGCAGATCTGCGCCGCGATGGCCACCGCGTGGTCGGCGAAGCGCTCGTAATAGCGGCCGATCAGTGCGGCGTTCACTGCCTGCTCCACACCATGTGGCCAGTCCTCAGCGAACAGGATGCCTACCAACTGACGATGTAGTATGTCCACCTCGTCGTCCGTTACGGTCAGCCGGTCACAAGAGAGCGGATCCTGTTGCTCGATCGCGGTCGCGGCATCGTCGGCGAACTGGCTGGTGAGCAGGCTCATCCGGGCCAGCAGCGGACGGACCTCTCCCGAGATCATTGGGTTTGGGTGCTTGAGGCGGGCGATGATCGCGAAGTGCCGGGCAAGGTTGGCCATCCGCTTGACATGACCCACCACATGGAGGGCCGCCACCACTACTCGCAGGTCCCGGGCGACCGGAGCCTGCAACGCGAGCAGGGAGATACAACGTCGCTCCGTATCATCGAGCGTCGCATTCGTTTGGTTACGGTCAGCGATGACCCGTTCCGCGAGCGTGAAATCACTCTGATGCAGCGCGATCGAAGCGTTTTTCATCATGTCGCCAGCCGATCGGACCGTCCTCGCTAGGTCGGCCATCAGCTCATCCAGCTCAGCATGGAAGGCGGCCCGCATGACCTTCACCTCCGGTTTCGTACACCGCAAACAGCAGTGACGTCCGCTTCGCCGCGTGCTCCAACTCCGTGGCGTCCATAGTAAGTGTACCTTACTTAGGTGAGTCTACCCTTATTTGAGCGACCTTATGGCCTGCTTCGGCTGGTGTTTGCCCGACCTGCTGGGCGTTGCCCGACCTGCTGGGCGGCGCCGCCCCCTGGTGCGGGGGGCCCTCGGGTTGCGAGCCACCGACGGGGGCTCCCCGGTCGCGGGGCGCGCGATGGGGAGCCCCCGATCTCAGTGACCTACTAGCACCGGCGGCGGCGGTGACAGTCGTCGTCGTCATGCCGGCGGCGGTGACAGTCGTCGTCGCGCCAGCGGTCGCCGTCGCGGTCCCAATCAAAGGATTGTGTTCGCATTGTTTCCTTCCCTCCTCGCTGAGGTAAAGCATAGGTACGTTACCTCGATTACAACGGTACCTCCATGAGCCCCCGAGTCCGCGGTATTCCCAGCGTCCTTTCAGCTCGCCCCGGTATTCCCAGCA
>JAICHZ010000102.1 GCA_025924655.1 Pseudonocardiaceae bacterium
CGGCTGCTGGGATCCACCGGGCTGGACGTGCCGGTCGTGGTGGTGATCAGCGAGGGCGGCCTGGTGGCGCTGTCCGCGGACTGGGGTTCCGACGAGATTTTGCTGCCCACCGCCGGCCCGGCCGAGGTCGATGCCCGGCTGCGGCTGCTGGTGGCTCGGCGCGTGACCGACGCCGCAGTGGGCGGCGGAAACTCGCTCGTACTCGGCGAGCTGGTGATCGACGAGGCCACCTACACCGCGCGGCTGAAGGGCCGCCCGCTGGACCTCACCTACAAGGAGTTCGAGCTGCTGAAGTACCTCGCTCAGCATGCCGGCCGGGTATTCACCCGGGCGCAGTTGCTCCAAGAGGTGTGGGGCTATGACTTCTTCGGCGGCACCCGCACTGTCGACGTCCATGTCCGGCGGTTGCGGGCCAAACTCGGGCCGGAGCACGAGCAGCTCATCGGCACGGTGCGCAACGTCGGCTACAAGTTCGTCCGCCCGGTCCGCAACATGAGTTCCCGGGAGCGGGCCGAGCAGGAGCGCGCCGCCGAGCATGACGCCGACGCGGTCGACAGTGATTCAGATCGGGCCGATTCCCACGAGGCGCAGTCACTTTCCGGGCAGTGGAGTTGATCCTGGCGCTGATGTGGCTTGATCAGCCCGCCGACGGACAGATCGCCGCGGTAGCGGCACTGCTGGCCGCCGCCACCGCGGCGGATGGCGTGGAGCCGCTGTCTGAAGCGGCGGTGCTGCGGCTGCACCATCCCGGTGCCGGCTTCGTACACCTGCTGGACTACGACGATACCGGCACGCTGACCGGTTACGGCAGCCTCGATGATCGCGTCGAGCGCCGCACCGCCGAGTTCGCGGTACATCCCGCTCACCGCCGTCGTGGGGTGGGCGGTGCGCTGCTCGCCGCGCTGCTCGATCGGGTCCGCGGGCCGCTGTGGGTGTGGGCGCACGGTGAGCACCCGGCGGCGGTGCGGCTGACGCAGCGAACCGGGCTGGTTCGCCGGCGGGAACTGTTGCAGTTACGTCGGGCGCTGGCCGACTCGATCGCACCCCGCGCCCTGCCTGCCGGGGTCGCGCTGCGCGCCTTCGTGCCCGGCGAGGATGAGGCGGCGGTGGTGGCGGTCAACGATCGTGCGTTCGCGTGGCATCCCGAGCAACGACGGTGGGATACCAGCGAGCTCGTGCTCCGTGAGGAGCAGCCGTGGTTCGATCCGAAGGGTTTGCTGCTGGCGGTGGACCCGGCCGGCCGGCTGCTCGGCTTCCACTGGACCAAGGTGCACCCCGACGGCCTCGGCGAGGTCTACGTGCTCGCGGTGGATCCCGACGCCCAAGGCACCGGGCTGGGCGGCGCGCTGACCGTGGCGGGGCTCGCGTATCTACGTGAGCGGGGAGTACGCCAGGCGATGCTCTACGTAGAGTCCGACAACACCGCCGCCCGGCGCACCTACCACAAGCTCGGCTTCACCCACCACCACACCGACGTCGAGTTCCTGTCTTATCCTCATTCAGCGGGCTCAGCGGGGTTATCGACGCCTGAATAGCCCCGCTAAGCCTGCTGAATGCGAAAAAAGGCTACCGCTCGTGGGGTAGGCCGGTGACGAGGAAGCTGACTTGGCGGGCGATTGCGACGGCGTGGTCGGCGAAGCGCTCGTAGTAGCGGCCGATCAGCGCGGCGTCCACCGCCGGTTCCACCCCGTGTGACCAGTCCTCGGAGAACAGGATCTGGAAAATCCGGCGGCGAAGTGCGTCGACCTCGTCGTCAGCTTGGGCCAGCCGGTGGGCGGACAATGGATCCTTGCTCTCGATCGCCGCCGCGGCGTCCTGGGCCAGATTGGTGGCCAGGACGCCCATCCGGGCGAACACCGGGCGGACCTCGTCCGGGATCGGCACCGTCGGATGTTTCATTCGCGCGATCTTGGCGATGTGCTGCGCCAGATTGCACATCCGCCCCACGTCGCCCACCGCGTGCATGGCCGCGACCACCATTCGAAGGTCGGTGGCTACTGGTGCCTGCAGCACGAGCAGTTTGACGCACCGCTGGTCCATGTCGTCGCACAGCGCCTTGATGTCTCCCTCCTGGGAGATCACCAGCTCGGTGAGCGCGAGGTCGGCTTGGCTCAGCGCCGTCGAGGCGTTGGTCATCATCTGCCCGGCCAGCCGCGCGGCTCTGGCCAGGTCCTCAGTCAGGCTGTCCAACTCGGCCCGGAAAGTCTCCCGCATTGTCCGAGGGTACGGGGGCAATGCCGCCGCGTCTCGGTAGTCACGTGAACCACAGGTGAATCCGCGGTCTGCCGGCGCAGTGCTCAGCCGCCGGAATGCGGAAACTCGGCGTCGGCCGGGATCGCGAGATCCATCGGGTCATCCAGCCAGCCGTGCGGCAACACCACCCGACCGGGTGAGCCCTGACGTCCTCGGGGGCCGTCCGCGTCTAGCGGGAACGGGGCGTGCGGATCCAGCTGGGCCAGCGCATCGTCCAGCTCGGCGAAGCTGGACACCATCCCCAGCGCCCGCCGGACATCCCCGCCGACCGGAAAGCCATGCAAGTACCAGGAGACGTGTTTGCGGAGGTCACGCAGCCCTTTATCGGTCCCGAGGTGCTCGGCGAGCAGCCTGGCGTGGCGGCGCAGGGTGGCCGCGACCTGCCCGAGATCCGGTGGCGTCGGGGCGGGGGTGGCGGTGAAGGCGGCTGCCAGCTCGGCGAACAGCCACGGCCGTCCCAGGCAGCCGCGGCCCACGACGACCCCGTCGCAGCCGGTGTGCTCGACCATCCGGATCGCGTCGCCGGCGGCGAAGATATCCCCGTTGCCCAGCACCGGGATCGACGTCACCGCCTGCTTGAGCGCGGCGATGGCATCCCAGTCCGCGGTGCCCGAGTAGCGCTGCGCGGCGGTACGCGCGTGCAGGGCCACGGCGGCCACCCCAGCGTCCTGCGCGATCCGGCCGGCGTCGAGAAACGTCTGGTGCTCGTCGTCGATGCCGATCCGGAACTTCACCGTGACGGGGATGGGTCCGGCGGCCTCGACGGCGCAGCGGACGATCTCGCCGAACAGGGCCCGCTTGTAGGGCAGCGCGGCGCCGCCGCCCCGGCGGGTGACCTTCGGGACGGGGCAGCCGAAGTTGAGGTCGACGTGATCGGCGAGGTCGTCGCTGCGAACCTGCTCCACGGCCTTGCGGACCGTTGCTGGGTCGACCCCGTAAAGCTGCATCGAGCGAGGCCGCTCATCGGCGTCGAAAGCGATCATCCGAAGGGTGCCGGGGTGCCGTTCCACCAGAGCCCGGCTTGTGATCATCTCGCAGATGTACAAACCGGCGCCGTGCTCACGGCACAGCCGGCGAAACGCCACGTTGGTAATCCCGGCCATCGGCGCTAGCACGACGGGAGGATCGACCCGGTAGGGACCGATTCGCAGTGGTGGTGGCACGGCAGGCACGCCCACATCATCCCCCCTCGCGCTGGCGACCAACGCAGGCATTCCACCGACCGTCGTCGCCGTACTCCAGGACCTGCAGTGCCGCTACATCAAACGAGGTAGTCTGGCAGGGTTTCTACATCTGTGGGTTGGCCACCATGAGGGGTTGCCACCAGGCAGGACGAGGGTAAAATTGGCGACGAATTGATAGGGAACTGCGCCATGCGTCGCTACTGAGATGGAGAACAGATGATCGCGTTCGAGGCGCCACCCGTGGGCGAGGCCCTTGAAAGCGCTCATGCGTGGTTTTTTCATAGACGTATCATAGTAGCTGTCATGACTCTTCTCATGAGCGTCGCCGCTGTTGCGCTGGTGGCTGCTAATGAAAATGCCGCGTCCCCATCAGTTCACACCGTTTTCGCCTGTGGTGACACACCCGGTTTCTGCCCCAACCCTCCCAGCTCCACCACTGATCAGACCCGGACCGCCAATAACTCCAATTATGCTCCCCATTCCGTCAGCGTTCCTGCCAAGACGTAAGGAAGTCGATGAGGATCGCGGGCTGGGTGCCTGAGAGTATCCCTGTGCCACCTCGGATGAAACAAGATGTGCTGTTGCTCTTGGCGCTGTATACTTTTAACTGTCTCAGCTTCTCTGCATGGGTGAAATTAGGTCAAGTGCCGTCTCACCCATGGTTGCTCCTCGAGTGGCTATATGGCCTAGCCGCACTCATCCCCCTGCTCTGGCGAGATCGGGCGCCCATGACGGTTCTGGGCACTCAATGGGTGTTCACCGTGGCCGCGTGGCCGATGATGCCCCATTATATCCCTGCCGTTGGCATTCCCGTCGCCTTGTACGCGGTCTCGGTCCAGTGCAGCCGGAAAATCTCTTTTTTGGCGTTGCTGACCTCCTTCATTCCCAGTGCAGTCGCCGCCGCGGCATCATACAAAACCGCTGGGGTCAACTCACTGGTAACCAACGGGGTTTTCTTTTTCGTCTCGGTAGGCTGGGCGTGGGGATTGGGTCGTTTGACGCAAGCCGGCCGTCGGAACATCCAAGTCCTGGAACGCGAGCGGGAGTCGGCCTGGGAAGCGGAAGTGTTGGCAGCGGAGCGCAGGAGGATAGCCCGAGAGCTACACGACATCGTGTCCCACGCGGTAACCTTGATCGTCTTGCAGGCTGCCGGGGCGGCCCGCGTTGCGGAGACTGACTTCGCTCAAGTCACCCGGTCCCTGGGGCACATCGAGACCGCCGGCAAACAGGCGATGGCTGAGTTACGCCGCCTGCTCGGGGTCCTCTCGGACAGTGACCCCGGTAGCGCCGTCCACGGTATCGACGGACTCCAGCCGCAACCCGGATTGGCGGATCTGACGGAGCTTCTCGCTTCCCTACGCGCCGCTGGTATGCCGGTCACCATGCAGGTCACAGGAATACCACGCGAGCTTGACTCGAGCCTGGATCTGACCGCATACCGGATCGTGCAGGAAGGCTTGGTCAACGTTCTTAAACACGCCGGCAAGGACGCTAACCCACGCTTACAGCTGATATGGAAACCGCACAGTCTGCTTATCCAGATCGACAATGACATGAACGTGGCGAAGAGGCAAGCCGGGCAGCCCTTGTCCGGCGGTCGCGGTTTGGTGGGCCTGCGCGAACGCGCCCATGCGGCGGGTGGGGATCTGGATGCTGGGCCCAGCCGTGAAGGTGGCTTCCGATTGACCGCGACCATCCCGTTCGCCACGCCTGGGGTCTCGTCGGTTCCGCGTGTCGCCAGCCAGGGCCGCGGGGAACAAGGGAAAGTATTAGCGTGATCAGAGTCGTGATAGCCGATGACCAGCCGCTCGTCCGCGCTGGCATCACAATGTTGGTCAACGCCGAAAAGGACATCGACGTCGTCGCTGAAGCCAACGACGGCGAGGATGCTCTTGCTCAAATCCGCGCGCATCGCCCGGATGTGGTCCTCATGGATGTGCGGATGCCGGGTGTCGACGGCGTCGCCGCTACCCGGGCTGTCACCGATGAGGGTCTGACCGCGCAGAACGGCGAACCCGTCCGGGTCATTATCCTGACGACCTTCCACCTCGATGACTACGTCCACGCCGCACTGCGCGCCGGAGCCTCTGGCTTTCTGCTTAAAGATGCCGCCCCCACCGAGATCGCGACTGCGATCCGCGCGGTAGTCGCCGGCGAGGCATGGTTGGACCCCGCTGTCACCCGCCGGCTCATCGACGACTTCGCCGCCCGCCCCGAGCAGGACATCCCCACCCCGGCGGAGATGGCTCAGCTGACTCGGCGCGAGCGCGAGGTTCTCACCCATCTCGCCCGGGGATTGTCCAACGCCGAAGTCGCCGAGCAACTGTTCATCAGCGAAGCCACCGTCAAAACACATCTCGCCCGGGTGATGGCGAAACTCAACGTCCGAGAGAAAGCGCAAGCGGTGGCCGCCGCTTATCAGACCGGACTCGTGCAGCCCTCCGGTCCCCGTCCGCGCCCGTCACACTGACCGCCGCTCACCGAGCCGGGTCGTGCCGGCGGATGGTGAGACGGTCGAGCGGGTGCGGTTCGGCTCCGGTCGGTACCAACACCAGGTCGTTGATCTCCAGCGGCTCCTGCCTTGCGGGCGCGTCCCGATCACCGGCCAACGTCGCCTGGACGAGCCGTTGGAGTTGCTCGCCGCACCGTCGGTAAAACCGTAGCTGCGTGCGGCGTCCGAACAGCACCCAGCCCAGCCGCATGATCGGTCCCAGCGTCGGAGCCAGCTGGGAATGGCAATATGCGACGAACTCGACCTGCCCGGTGTTGAGGTGTTTGACCACCGTGTAGTTCACCTTGCCGCGTTCGAAGTGACGCTTCAAGGACTGGTAGGACCAGCCCCATACCCGCTCGCCGGCGCGGACCTCGTCGGTGATCTCCGTGATCCGGACGCCTAAGTAGAACCGCAGACCATAGAAGCGACCCTCAAGCAGCATGTCCCGGCCCAGCAGCGGGTCGCGGCGGTGGTAGACGGCCCGGATGAGTTCGGGAGGGGTGAACTCGTAGTCCCGCACCAGCGCGCAGGCGAGCTCCCACGCCCCGCCCGGTTCCGGCGGGCCAGGATGTTCGCGGGCGATTGGATGGCGGTGCACGTCAAAGCGCCACTGCGGAGGGCGCACCTCGGCCGGGTCGTAGTTCACCGGTCGGTCACGCAGATCCTCCAGCGCCGCGGCGTAGTCGATGTTGCCCAGGAGCCGGTCACGCATCGCGGTTCTCCACGTTGCGCAGTGAGTCGCCGATGAGCCAGAACATGGGCGGCCACAGCCCGACGAACAGTGCCCGCCGCTCGGCGTTGTCCCGTTCGTCCTGGCCTACGGTCTTGGCCCGGATCCACAGACCCAGACACAGGGCGATCGACCCGATCGACATCAACTGCAAGTAAGTACTGCGCAGCCCGACCCGATGCAGCCATTGACCCACCATCTGCGCCTCCCTGTCCTGGGTTTGCTCGGTCCATCACGGGGAACACCACTAGCGTCCACGCATTCGCTGGCGATCGCGAGGGGAGAGGCGAGTGCGCAACCTCGGCTCACGCTTGCCTCGGTGGGTCACGATTTTATTCCAGTGGTCGCTGGGGATGGCGCTGGTGTCGTGGCGTTACCTGTGGCAGATCACGCCGCTGCACCGGACGGTGCAGGTTGGTAATGTTGACGACCTACCACCGCCGCTACCCGAGCATTGCATCGACGAACGTAGCCAGCCGCTGGAACGTGGTGCGGGTCCGCTGTTTCATCGGGTGTTCTCGGTGCGCATCGACGGGGCCACCATGACGGCGCAGGAGCTGATTTCCGCCCTGGCCGCGGATCTCAACCAAGCAGTGCCTTCCGAGGTCACTTCTGTCGACAAGGATTCGGACGATCTCGCCGTCTGTGACGAATTGGTCGTGCGCATGCCTGGCCCTTGGGACGGACCGGTGCGGGTGGTCGAGCGGACCGACACTTCGTTTCGGCTGGCCACTCTGGTTAACCATATGGAAGCAGGGCAGATCGAGTTCCGGGCCCGGCCGCGAGGCACGTCGCTGCAATTCGAGATCGAGGCATGGGCCCGACCGGGTAGCCCGATCGTCAACCTGCTGTATACGCACCTGCGATTGGCTAAGGAGATACAGCTGAACATGTGGGTGCGGTTCTGTCAGGGAGCCGCTGAGGTGGCGGGTGGCCGGGTTCGAGGTGGCGTCACCATCAACACCCGGGTGGTCGAGGAGTCGCAGTGGCACCAGCCAGCAGTGTCGCCGGCGCGGGCCAGCTTGACCCGCTGAGACGTTTCCGACCGCCTTTACACCAGGTAGCGTCGAAAGCTCGTCGGCGGGTTGAGGGGTAGGTCGTGGGGCCGTGGCTGCGTGACGTTGGCCGCGCTTGTCGGCCGCGCCGTCCGGGCGGTCGCGTCTGATATCACGCCGCTGCGTGAGTCCGTCGCGTTCCGGCGGTTGTTCGCCGGTCAGGTGGTCTCCCTGGTCGGCACCCAGGTGACCCGGGTCGCCGTCCCACTGCAGGTCTACGCGATCACCCGCTCGTCGCTGGCCGTCGGGTTGATCGGGCTCGCCGCCCTGGTGCCGCTGGTCGTCTTCGGGCTCTACGGTGGATCGATCGCCGACGCGGTCGATCGCCGCAAGCTCGTATTGCTCACCTCCACCGCGACGATGCTGGTCAGCGTGGCGTTGCTGGTACAAGCGGTGCTGCGGGTGAACTCCCTCTTCGTGCTGTTCGCGTGCGTCGCTGTGCAGTCGGCGTTCGCGGCGGTCGACTCGCCCACCCGCCGGGCGATCATCCCGCAGCTGGTGCGGACCGAGAAGTTGCCGGCGGCGAACACACTGGTCTACGGCAGCACCCAGCTCGCGATCATCGTCGGACCGCTGCTGGCCGGGGTGGCAGTGGGTGCCGGCGGCTTCGGATCGGCCTACGCGATCGACGTGGGGTCGTTCGCCGCCGCCTTCTACGCCGCTGTTCGGCTGCCGTCGCTGCCGCCGGGTGAAGGTGCCCGACGAGCCGGGCTCGCGTCCGTGGTCGAGGGGCTGCGGTTCGTCGCGGGGCGGCCGGTAGTCCTGATGACGTTCGTCGCCGACCTGATCGCGATGATCTTCGGGACGCCCGCGGCGTTGTTCCCAGCGCTGGCCTACGGCCTCTACGGCGGTGGTGCCGGGACCGCCGGTCTGCTCTATTCCGCACCCGCGGTAGGGGCGGTGATCGTGACGCTGCTGGGCGGTGCCATCGCTCGGGTGCACCGCCACGGGCTCGGCGTGGTGCTCGCGATCGCGGTGTGGGGTCTGGCCATCACGCTGTTCGGCCTGACCTCGACGTTGTGGCTTGGGCTTGGGCTGCTCGCAGTCGCCGGTGCCGCTGACACCGTCAGCGCGGTCTACCGCTCGACAATCCTGCAAGTCGCGACGCCACCGGGGATGCAAGGCCGGCTGCAAGCGGTGTTCATCGTGGTGGTCGTGGGCGGACCACGTCTCGGGGACCTCGAGGCAGGCGCAGTGGCGACCGCGTTCAGCCCCCGGCTGTCGGTTGTCTCCGGTGGGCTGGCTTGCCTGGCCGGAATTGGGCTGCTCGCCCTGGCCGTACCGGCATTCCTACGCTACGACGCCCGAGCCGCCGCTGCTCGGCAGCCCGCTGCGGAGCAGCCGGAAGCCTGATCCACTTTACTCCGATCCAGCCGCCACCGTTTTGATGTGCGCGGTCGCACCGCTCACGCTGCGAGTGAGCGAAACGTGCGCGCTAGCTGCTCCACGGGCTCGACCGGCACATCGATCAGCAGCGCCGTGCCGCAGATCAAGCAGAGCCATTCGGGGCAGTCCGCGCCGTGCCCGTCGACGCACGGCGGTTGTTCGAAGGCCTCGAAATCGGCACATTCCGGGCAGTGCAGCTCGATCATTGCTGGCGTGAAGTTCACCTCTCGACGGTGCCACCAGCGGTGCAGGATGCGGTGGAGGTGAGCTGGCGTGTCGCCATCGGTGTTCGGACCTCGAGGCGCCCGGGCGGCGGGGAGCGGCGTCAGATTTCCTGTCAGACCGCGCTGTTGGCGCCGAGTTCGACACCAGAGCTACCTACCGGTGATGCGGCAACCCTGGTGTCGAACTCGGGGCGCATGGGGCACACCCTGGGCAGGCTGTCTGGGGCAAGTCCGGCTGTGGACGGATGCCCTCGTGTGGATAACTCGGGGGTCTAGGCGCCCGGCGGTTAGCCGCGGGGAGCGGTTGGAGGCACGCTGCGCCGTATGGGAGAACTGACGGTGCCATTAAGGGGATCGCTCGCTGTGGCTGCCGGGCTAGTGACCAAGGGCCGGTTGCGTGGAACGGGGTTTCGCAGACTCTTCCCGGACATCTACTTGCCAACGCATCTCACTCCGACGCTGACGATGCGGTCGCGCGGCGCCTATCTCCAGCCATTCGCACCGCATACGACCTGGCTCGCTGGTCGAACCTCGTCGAGGGTGTCGTGGCGGCCGACGCGCTTGGGCGAATCGGGCGCTTCGGGCCAGCTGCGCTGCTCGAGATGTCGGTTCGCTACCCCGGGGCCCGGTGGGGTAAGCGGGTTCCGTTAGTCGCCGACCTGATGGATCCGCGGGCGGAGTCCGCGATGGAGACCCGGTGCCGGTTATCTCTTGTCCTGCGTGGTTTACCGCGTCCAGAGTTGCAGTACCGGGTTTGCGACGAGCTGGGGGATCACGTCGCTTGGTTAGACATGGCCTATCCGAGCGCGCGGGTCGGCGTGGAGTTCGAGGGTGAACATCACCAGGGCACCCCGACGTTTCGCAACGACCTGACCAGGTACAACCGTCTCGCCGCGCTCGGCTGGACGGTAATGCGCGCCAGTGCGGCCGACGTGCTGCGCAACCCGGACCGATTCGCCGCGCAAGTTCGTGCGGTGCTCCGGCGGGGCGACGGCTAACCGCCCTGCCGGACTGCCCTGTGTGCGACGAGTTCGACGTGAGAGTTAAAGGGTCGCTTTCGGGCAGCTCTGCAGTCGAATTCGGCGACAACAAAGCGGGCGGGAGGATGCCGTTGAGCGGAGGAAGCAGTGTCACCAGATCTTTACGCGGTCGGCTGGGGAGCGGAACAGCTTGTCGCCTGGCTTGACGCCGAATGCCGCGTAGTACTCGGGCAGGTTGCTGACGACGCCATTGGCGCGGAACTGATCGGGGCTGTGCGGGTCGCTGAGCAGTTCTACGCGCAATTCCTCATCCCGGGTCTTGCCGCGCCACACCTGCGCCCAGCCGAGGAAGAAGCGTTGCTCGCCGGTGAACCCGTCCATCACGGCTGCCGGGCGACCACCGAGGGATAACTGGTACGCGCGGTGCGCCACCGTGAGACCGGACAGGTCGGCGATGTTCTCGCCCAGGGTCAGTTCGCCGTTGATGTGCTCGCCGGGCAACGGCTGGTAGGCCGAGTACTGCGCGGCCAGGGCGTTGGTCCGGGCGGTGAAGCGTTGCACGTCCTGCGGGGTCCACCAGTCGCGGAGATTGCCGGTGCCGTCGAATTTACGACCCTGGTCGTCAAACGCATGGCTGATCTCGTGGCCGATCACCGCGCCGATTCCGCCGTAGTTGACCGCATCGTCAGCGGCCGTGTTGAAAAACGGCGGCTGCAGGATCGCGGCCGGGAACGTGATGTCGTTGCGC
>JAICHZ010000103.1 GCA_025924655.1 Pseudonocardiaceae bacterium
AAGGCCGCCGAAGTTCGTCTCGAAACCCCAGATCCGTTGCTCGGGGTCGAGCATCGTGTCGTTGTGCCCGTCAGGATGTTCCAGCTCGACGGACAGGCAGTGCGCCACCACCTCATCGCCCGCTCGCCAGGCGTTGACCCCGGCGCCGGTGCGCAGCACTACGCCGGCGAGGTCGGAGCCGACCACGTGGTAGGGCAGATCGTGCCGGGAGGCCAAGGGGGAGGTACGGCCGTAACGCTTGAGGAACCCGAAGGTGGGCAGCGGTTCGAAGATCGACGTCCAGACGGTGTTGTAGTTGATAGCGCTGGCCATCACCGCGACCAGCGCCTCGCCCGGCCCCAGTTCTGGGACCGGTACCTCGTCGAGGTGCAACGACAGCCGCGGGTCCTTGTCCCGGCTGGGCACATCGGCGAACATGTCGGCCTCATCAGCATGGACCGTGATTCCCCGGTAACTTTCCGGTACTGGCAGTGAGCCGATGGCGTCGACGTCGTCGCTGAGAATGGCATCGAGGATCTGTTGCACTGTCGTCCCTTCGCTTTGCCCGCTTCCCGTCCGGGTGGAGCCGGCTACGCTGAGGTTAGGCGATAAGTATATCAATCGCTACAGCTCCGACCAAGTGAGCGCGACGTCAACGCCCGCGGTCTGCGGAGGGGTGCTCGGCTCAACCTCGGTAGGGCAGTGTTCGGCGCCGTTCCGATCTAGGGTTCCCGAACTTCACATCAGTGCTCTGTCACCTCAGCCAAGCAGCGCTGCTGTGGAGTTCGGGAGATAGAGAGCACCCCGCAGGCTGGTCAACCGTACTACCCGTCCTGGTCTGGGGGCTCTACCAGCTCGATCAGTACGCCGCCGGCGTCCTTGGGGTGGATGAAGTTGATCCGGGAACCGGCGGTGCCGCGGCGCGGAGCGTCGTAGAGCAGTCGTAGTCCGGCGGTCCGCAGCGCAGCCATCGCCGACTCGATGTCGGTGACCCGGTATGCCAGCTGCTGTAGCCCGGGACCGCTGCGGTCCAGGAACTTGGCGATAGTGGAGGTCGGGCCCAGCGGGGCGAGCAACTGCACCGCGGCACCGGCGCCGGGATCACCGGGGGCACGCAGCATGCCTTCGCGCACCCCCTGCTCCTCGTTGACCTCCTCATGAACCAGCTCCAACCCGAACGTGACGCGGTGAAATTCCACCGCGGCATCGAAATCGGGCACGGCGATGCCCACGTGGTCGATACCCGTGATGAAAGGCTGCAGGTTGTGCATGATGTGCAGGGTACGGCCGGTTGGGTCCTGCACGTCCTCATCACAGTCATCGGGTGCGCGGCTGGTGCGCGCGGTAGGGTCGAAGGGAAGCCCTGATCAGACGCTCCGGAGGTGTATCAGCATGACCGGTTCTGTGATCGTGGCCGGAGCCCGCACCCCGATGGGTCGGCTGCTTGGCCAGCTCAAAGACTTTTCGGCCGCCCAACTGGGCGGTTTCGCTATCAAGGCCGCGCTCGAACGCGCCGGCGTGGCGCCCGAGCAGGTGCAATACGTGATCATGGGACAGGTGTTGACGGCCGGCGCCGGCCAGATCCCGGCCCGGCAGGCGGCGGTCAACGCCGGCATCGGTATGGACGTGCCGGCCCTGACGATCAACAAGGTGTGCCTGTCCGGGCTCAACGCGATTGCGATGGCCGATCAGCTGATCCGGGCCGGCGAGTTCGACATCATCGTGGCCGGCGGGCAGGAGTCGATGACCCAGGCGCCGCACCTGCTGACCAAGTCGCGCGCCGGGTTCAAGTACGGCGACGTCACCATGATCGACCACATGGCCTACGACGGCTTGCATGACGCGTTCGACCAGGTCTCGATGGGCGCCTCTACCGAGAAGCACAGCGCTCGCTACCAGCTGACCCGGGCTGAGCAGGACGAGTTCGCTGCGCAATCGCACCAGCGAGCCGGTCGCGCGGTGGCCAGCGGCCTGTTTGCCGAGGAGATCACCCCGGTCAGCGTGCCGCAGCGCAAGGGTGACCCAGTCGTTGTGGCGGCCGATGAGGGCATCCGGCCCGACACCACAGCCGCGAGCCTGGGCAAGCTGCGCCCGGCGTTCGCCGCCGACGGCACCATCACCGCCGGGTCCTCCTCGCCGATCACTGACGGCGCCGCCGCCGTCGTGGTGATGAGCAAGGCCAAGGCGCAGGAACTGGGCCTGACCTGGCTGGCCGAGATCGGGGCGCACGGCATGGTGGCCGGACCTGACGATTCCAGCCTGCACGAGCAGCCCGCCAATGCGGTGCTGGCGGCGTGCGCCAAAGAGGGCATTGAGGTGACCGACCTCGACGTCGTCGAGATCAACGAGGCGTTCGCCGCGGTGGGCGTGGTGTCGACCCGCAAGCTCGGTATCGACCCGGCGAAGGTGAACCCGAACGGCGGGGCGATCGCGCTCGGGCATCCGATCGGCGCGTCCGGAGCCCGGCTGGCGCTGCACCTGGCGATGGAGCTCAAGCGCCGCGGTGGCGGCGTGGGCGCGGCGTCGTTGTGCGGCGGCGGTGGCCAGGGTGACGCGCTGATCCTGCGGGTGCCGACGAACATCTAGCGTGAGTTCTCGTCGCCACGATGTCGGTGTCCTGGTCGAGCACGCCCGGCAAGGCCAGGCCCGGGCAGTTGCCCGGCTGATCTCGCTGGTCGAGGACGGTGCACCGGAGCTACGCGAGGTCGCCGCTGCGCTGGCCCGCGACACCGGGCGGGCCCGGGTCGTCGGCATCACGGGGGCGCCCGGAGTGGGCAAGTCGACCTCCGTCAGTGTGCTGATCACCGCGCTGCGGGCGGCCGGCGAGAAGGTGGGAGTGCTCGCCGTCGACCCGTCCTCGCCCTTCTCGGGTGGGGCGCTACTCGGCGACCGGGTCCGGATGCAGGACCACGCGCTTGACGACGGTGTCTTCATCCGCTCGATGGCCACCCGGGGGCATCTGGGAGGCATTGCCTGGGCGACCCCCCAGGCGCTGCGGGTGCTCGACGCCGCGGGCTGCGACGTGGTGCTGGTGGAGACCGTGGGCGTCGGCCAGTCCGAGGTGCAGGTAGTCGCACTGGCGGACACCACCGTGGTACTGCTGGCACCCGGCATGGGCGATGGGATTCAGGCGGCCAAGGCGGGCATCCTCGAGGTCGCCGACATCTTCGTGGTGAACAAGGCCGACCGCGAGGGTGCCGACCAGACCATCCGCGACCTCAAGCACATGATCTCGCTCGGCCGGCAGGGGACGGTGGGTCCGAGCTGGCGGCCGCCGATCGTCCGCACCGTGGCCACCACGGCCGAGGGCGTCGAGGACCTGCTAGCTGCGATGGAGGAGCACCGGGCCTGGATGCTGAGCCACGGTGAGCTCGACGCCCGCCGGCAACGCCGCGCGGAGGCCGAGATTGAAGCCATCGCACTGGCGCAGCTGCGCAGCAGGCTCGGCGACGTCCTGCGGGGCAGCGCCCTGCCCGGTCTGGCCAAGCGGGTCGTCGTGGGCGAGTTGGACGTGTACCACGCGGCTGACGAGCTGATTGCCGCCTTCGGCGGCTCGTGAGTGGCATGCACATCGACGATGTCAGCTCGGGTCGGTGAAGTCCCCGGCGGCCCGCCGTACCCGGGTGAGAAGCGCGGTCAGCTGTGCCGTCTGGGTGTCGTCCAATCCGATGAGGCCGAAATCGATGTCGGTGAGCGCCACGGTGGCCACCTTCTGACGCTGCCGGCCCGCTTCGGTGATTGTGACCAGGGTGGTGCGCCGATCGGTGGGGTGGCTGTTGCGCTCCACGAGGTGGTCGGCCTGCAACCGGTCCACGATGTTGGTCACGCTGGTCGGGTGCAGCTGAAGCCGTTGACCCATCACATTCATCGGCAGGCTGCCCTGGCGCGAGAACACCAGCAGCACCAGCGCCTCATAACGAGCGAATGTCAGACCGTGTGGGCGCAGTGCAGCATCCACTGAGGACTGCAGGATCTGCTGCACGCGCATGATGTTGGTGACCGCCGCCATCGTTGCGGCTGGTCCGATGCGGTCTTGCCATAACTTTGCGGCCCGATCGATCGGATCGAACGGCAACGGGTGATGCGACGGCATGGGTGCACAGTAGGCCACGCCCGCACGCCCGCAGTCTGGATGCAGAACGCGCCTCAGCGGGCCTGCTTGAGCGCGTTCTGCATCCAGACTGCGCATTAATGGGGAGGCGCTAACTGGTTGGACGTCCTACTATTGGGAGACCAACTCAGCGGGGTGGTTCGGATGACCGGTTACGACGCGCGGCATGCGGATCCGCAGGCGGGGCGGACGCGCTGGCAACGCCGTTACGCACAGGAGCAGGCGGCCGGACGGCTTCGGGACGCGGACTTCACCACCCTGTCGGGGGCCGAGGTCGACCCGGTGTATGGGCCGCGTGAGGCAGATACCGTCGAGGGATTCGAGCGGATCGGTTGGCCGGGCGAGTATCCGTTCACTCGAGGAGTGCACTCCAGCGGCTACCGGGGACGCACCTGGACGATCCGTCAATTCGCCGGATTCGGTACCGCCGAGCAGACCAACGAGCGCTACCACCAGATACTGCGCAACGGCGGGGGCGGGCTGTCAGTCGCCTTCGACATGCCCACCCTGATGGGCCGCGACTCCGACGATCCGCACAGCCTCGGCGAGGTCGGGCACTGCGGGGTGGCGATCGACAGCGCTGCCGATCTGGATGTCCTGTTCGACGGTATCCCCTTGGACCAAGTCACCACCTCGATGACCATCTCGGGCCCCGCGGTGCCGATGTTCTGCATGTACCTGGTCGCCGCTGAAAGACAGGGCGCCGATATCGCCAAGCTCAACGGCACCCTGCAAACCGACATCTTCAAGGAGTACATCGCGCAGAAGGAGTGGTTGTTCGCCCCACAGCCGCATTTACGTCTCATCGGGGATTTGGTGGAGTACTGCACGGAACAGATTCCGGCTTACAAGCCGTTGTCGATCTCCGGCTACCACATCAGGGAAGCTGGTGCGACCGCCGCGCAGGAGTTGGCCTTCACCCTCGCCGATGGCTTCGGGTACGTCGAACTGGGTCGCTCTCGCGGGCTCGACGTCGATCGTTTCGCCAGTGGCCTGACCTTCTTTTTCGACGCCCATATGGACTTCTTCGAAGAGATCGCAAAGCTTCGCGCTGCCCGCCGGATCTGGGCTCGCTGGATGCGCGACCGCTACGGCGCCACTAATGACAAGGCGCAATGGATGCGTTTTCACACACAGACCGCCGGCGTCTCGCTCACCGCCCAGCAGCCTTACAACAACGTCGTGCGTACCACGATCGAAGCGCTCGCCGGGGTGCTCGGCGGGACCAACTCGATGCATACCAACGCGCTGGACGAGACACTCGCGCTGCCGTCAGAGCGGGCCGCGGAGATCGCCCTGCGCACTCAGCAAGTGATCATGGAGGAGTCCGGGGTGGCCAATGTGGTCGATCCGCTGGGTGGCTCCTGGTATGTCGAGGCACTGACCGACCGGCTTGAGGCCGATGCCGAGGCTATCTTCGCCCGGATCAAGGACATGGCAGTGGCCACGGTGCCCTCGGGTCAGCACCCGATCGGGGAGATGACGTCCGGCATCCTGCGCGGGATCGAGGACGGTTGGTTCACTGGCGAGATCGCCGACGCGGCGTTTGCCTACCAGCATGCGTTGGAGAAGGGCGACAAGAAGATCGTCGGGGTGAATACTTTCACCCGGTCGGTTACTGAGGAGCTGGAAATCCTTCGGGTCAGCCCGGAGGTGGAACGCCGACAGACCCAGCTGCTGGCCCAGCGCCGCGTGCGGCGCGATCAGACCGCCGTCGACCGGGCTCTGGCGGCCATGGTGAGGCAAGCGAGCGCAGGCGGCAACCTCATCGAGCCGATGCTCGGCGCGGCGCGAGTTGAGGCCACGCTCGGTGAGATCTGCGGTGCGCTGAAGGCTCTGTGGGGTGAGTACCGGGAGCCGGCTCGGTTCTGAGCCTGGCCCTGGATACCCAGGATGGGATCCATGCCAGGATAGTGGGTGTGAGCAGGCCTAATCCCCAGGAAACCAGGCAGACCCCAGCACTGTCCGGCGCCGTCGACCTGTCGGTGCTCAAAGCGCGGACCGATCCGGCGGGTCCGCGCCCCACCGCCCCGGGTGGCGCGCCGGATGCAGGCACTGGCGGCACGTGGGTGCTCGACGTCACCGAGCACAGCTTCCAGACCGATGTCGTCGACCGTTCCATGCAGGTACCGGTGCTAGTCGACCTGTGGGCGACGTGGTGCGGTCCCTGCAAGCAGCTGTCGCCGATGCTCGAACGGCTCGCCGAAGCAGCCGGTGGGGCATGGGTGTTGGCCAAAATCGACGTCGACGCCAACCCGCGGATAGCCGAGCTCTTCGGCGTCCAGTCCATCCCCACCGTCATCGCCATCGCTGGCGGTCAGCCGGTCGACGCCTTCGCCGGCGTCCAGCCGGAGCCGCAGCTGCGGCAGTGGATCGCTTCGTTGCTCGACGCGCTCCGGGACAAACTGCCCGGTATCCGGGTCGCGGAGGGGGCAACGCCGAGCACTGCCGCTGGGCAAGCCGAGACCGAGTTCGAGGATCCCCGGTTCACAGCCGCGGAGGCAGCAGTGACGGTCGGTGACTACGCCGCCGCCGAGGCCCTGTACCAGCAGATACTCGATGCTGAGCCGGCTGACGCGCAGGCCAGGGCCGCGCTGATCCAGGTTCGCTTTCTGGCGCGGGCCGAATCCGCGGATCCCTCAGCGGTGGCTCGAGCCGACGCCGCACCCGATGACGTCGACGCACAGATCGCCGCAGCCGATGCACAGGTGGCTGCCGGGGCGCCTGAACAGGCGTTCGAGCGGCTGGTCGGCGCCGTGCGGCGGTTGACCGGAGACGACTGCGACCGGGCCAGAGCGCACCTGGTGGAGTTATTCGAGCTCTTCGCCCCCGACGACCCCCGGGTCACCTCGGCCCGCCGCGCGCTGGCCCGGGCCTTGTTCTGACTTACGATTTAGCGTCGAGCCAACGCTCGACGCTGGGCCATAACCCGCCGACTGCCCAGTTCGCGCCGATCCAGGGCCAGCACGCGGCCTGCTCGGCGCTGTCAACCGGGAAGGCGACCACGTCGATCCCGGCGCCACGGACAATGTGCACCAACGCCTGCGCCGCCTGGGACAGGATCCGGGATGGATCAGCGGCGACCTGGTCGGAGATCGGCTGGGCGATCCGCACCACGCACACCGAGAGGTCTGCCAGGCAGCGCAGCGCGCCGATACCACCACCGAAGTCGTAAAGGCCGGCTCGCACGCCGAGCTTGGTCAACTCCCGGATGTTGTCCTCAGCGCGTGCGCCACCAACGCCGGCGAGGTCACCGCTGACCGTGCGGATCGCTGCCGCCGGCGCCCGCAGCTCCAGCTCAGCCGGTGCCAGGCCGGTCTCATCCAGAACTGCTGTGATTCGCGGTACCAAGTCGGGGTGCTGGGCCTGGGACGGCGTGAGATTGACCGCCATCGGCGGCCTGCTCGGGTTGCTACGCTGCCACGAGATGGCCTGCTCGGCAGCAGTGCGCAGTAACCACTGGCCCACGTCGTGCCCGACACCGGTCTGCTCCGCAGCCTGCATGCACTGTGCGTGAGACAGCGCGCCAAGCTGTGGATGCTGCCAGCTCAGTGCCGCTTCGATGCCCACCAGCCGTTCGCCATCCAGGGTGACCACCGGCTGGTATGTCACTCGCAGCTCGCCGGTCTCCCAAGCGCCGGGCATCGCCGCGGCCAGTCGGAGCTCGGCGCGGTCCGCGGCATCGGCGTCGGCATCGAACAGGGTCCACTGCCGCTTGCCTGCGCCACGCATCCGGCGCAGCGTGGCGCTGGCGGCCCGCATCAGCTCGTCGGCCGTCGTTGTGGCGACTTGGCGCTGCACGACCCCGATGCTTGCGGTGGCCGCCACCCCGATGTCATCGATGTAGAAGGGTTCGGCCAGCTCGGTGTTGATGATCTCGGCGAAGGCTCCGACGTCCAGAGCTGAATCCTCGGGTTCGATGAGGATCGCGTACTCGTCTGCGCCGAGTCGGGCGAGCATCGCCGGCCGTCCGGCGACCACTGCTTCCAGCCGCCTGGCCACCACATCCAGCAGCTGATTACCAGCCAGATGCCCGAGGCCGTCATTGATCGTGGAGAAGCCGTCTAGATCGAGGTGCATCAGCGTGACCACGGCCCGAGGCTCGAGCCGCGCGAGCACCTTTTCCAGGTGGGTGACGAAGTACTGCCGATTCGGCAGACCGGTCTGCAGGTCATGCAGCGTCTGGTGGTGCAACCGCTGCTCGAGAAGGTGCTGGTCGGTGATGTCCTCGACCATCGTGACGACGTGCTGGGGTGCCTGCTTGGTTTTGAGCTGCGCCGAGCCGGCGAGGTATACCCAGGCGGTGTCGCCATCGGCCCGGCGCAGCGCGAGGCGGACCCGGAACCGCGACTCCCGGCCCCTTGCCAGGTCCCGGTAGTGCTCTTCCACGATGGGCTGGTGGCCGGCTACGGGCAGATCGCTGAGCTGACGTCCGAGTAGTTCGCCACGGGAGTAGCCGAGGATCTTCTCCAGCGACCGGTTGGCTTGAATGATCCGGCCGTCGTCCTCGGTGATCGCGATACCCACCGGGGAGAAGTCGAAGACTTCTCGGAACCGGGCTTCGCTGACCCGCAGGTCTCCCTCGAGGTCCTGCCATGCCAATGACAGCGCCCGCTTGACCTCTTCCTGCTGGTCGCAGACGAAGTTGCGCAGCGCCCACGTGTAGCCGGCGGCCAGTGCCCCGAGGAGTTGGATGATCCGGTCACAGCTCGGCTGCGTCCCGGCACCACGCGCGGCGGCGGGCAAGGCCTCCCTGAGCACGTCGAACGTTCGAGACAGGCTCTGCGCACCGGTGAAGCCACCGGCGACGAGTCGCGCACCTACGTCGGAAGCAGTCTGGGTGTCCACCGAAGCACCGGATAGTGCGGCAATGAGCCGCTCGGCGAGATCCCCGAGGTAGTCCCGAATCTCGGCGAGCGGTATCGGCGCGGAAGACGTCGCGCCGATACCGCGAGCCCACTTGCGACCGAGATCAGCCGGTGACGGGAAGGTGTGACCCTGATCACCGGATCTCGCTGTGTGGTCCTGTCCCAAGTCGTTGACCCACCGATCACTACCCCACGGCAGGCATCACCCTACCGCCCCGTGAGCCACACCCGCGACAGTCAGCTCTCTTCGGCGGGGGCGGGGGCAAGCCAGAGCGCTCCGGCTGGTGGCAGACGGAGCACCGCGGAGTAGGGCAGTCCGTGGCATGGCGTCTCGCTGGCGATCACCTCTCCGAGATTCCCCACGCCCGAGCCGCCGTAGCCTTCGCCGTCGGTGTTGAGCACCTCGCGCCAGCGTCCTGGACGGGGTAGGCCGACCCGGTACTTCTCGTGCGGGTTTCCGGCGAAATTGGCCAGGCAGGCCAGGACCGTGCCGTCGTCGCCCATGCGCAGGAAGCTCAACACGTTGCCCCAGGCATCGTTGGCGTCGATCCACTCGAAACCGGCTGGGCTGCTGTCCTGGCTGAACAGCGCGCGGTGTGATCGGTAGGCGGCGTTGAGGTCCCCGACCAGTGCCAGCACACCGCCGTGCAGCGGATGGTGGCGCAGGTTCCAGTCCAGCGACCGGTTCTCCGCCCATTCGGCAGGCTGCCCGAATTCGCCGCCCATGAACAGCAGCTGCTTGCCGGGGTGGGCCCACATGTAGGCCAGCAGGCATCGCAGGTTGGCGGCCTTG
Organism: Pseudonocardiaceae bacterium; assembly: GCA_025924655.1. Taxonomy (GTDB): domain Bacteria; phylum Actinomycetota; class Actinomycetes; order Mycobacteriales; family Pseudonocardiaceae. The sequence continues at coordinate 9,752 of JAICHZ010000103.1, forward strand.
TTCCAGTCGTCGCCGGGCATCCGGCTCCACAGCGAGCCCTTGCCGTGCACCACCTCATCGTGCGAAAGCGGTAGCACGTAGTTCTCGCTCCAGGCGTACATCAGCGAGAAGGTCATCGAATTATGGTGATAGCCACGGTGCACCGGATCGTGGCCGACGTAGCCCAGCGTGTCGTGCATCCAGCCCATATTCCATTTGAAGCCGAAGCCCAGGCCGCCCACATGCGTTGGTCGGGTGACGCCGGGCCAGGCGGTGGACTCCTCGGCAATCGTCACCACCCCGGGGTGTCGCTTGTATACGGTGGCATTCATCTCCTGCAGGAAGGCGACGGCGTCCAGGTTCTCCCGTCCACCGTGCTCGTTGGGCGACCATTCGCCCGCCTTGCGGGAATAGTCGAGATAGAGCATCGACGCCACCGCGTCGACACGGAGCCCGTCGAGATGGAACTCCTCGAGCCAGTACAGCGCATTGGCCACCAGGAAGTTGCGCACCTCGTTGCGCCCGTAATCGAAGATCAGGGTGCCCCATTCCGGGTGCGCCGCACGCTGTGGATCGGGGTGTTCGTAGCACGATGCACCATCGAATTGCGCTAGTGCCCATTCATCGCGCGGGAAATGCGCGGGCACCCAGTCCATGAGCACGCCGATCCCGGCCGCATGCAGCGTGTCGACGAAGTAGCGGAAGTCGTCCGGGCTGCCGTACCGCGACGTCGGCGCGTAGTAGGAGGTGACCTGGTAGCCCCAGGAACCCCCGAAGGGGTGCTCGGACACCGGGAGCAGCTCGACGTGGGTGAACCCGGTCGTGCCTAAATACTCGACCAGCTCAAGGGCCATCTCGCGATACCCGAGCCCCTGCTTCCATGAACCCAGATGTATCTCGTAGACACTCATCGGCTTGGTCACCGGCTGGCCCTGCGCCCGATCGGCGAGCCACTGATCGTCGCTCCACTCGTGGGTCGACGGGCTGGCCACCACGGACGCTGTTTTCGGCGGGACTTCGGTGGCGCGGGCCATCGGGTCGGCCTTCTCATGCCATCTTCCGTCGGGGCCCAACAGGCGGAACTTGTAGCAGGTGCCGGCACCGACGCCGGGCAGGAAGATTTCCCACACTCCGCTGGAACCGAGCGAGCGCAGCGGGGTGGCCACCCCGGACCAGCCGTCGAAGTCCCCGCACACCCGGACCCCGCGGGCGTGCGGCGCCCACACCGCGAACGAGGTTCCCTGCACCACTCCACCCGGTGTGGAGTAGGTCCGCAGGTGCGCGCCGAGCACATCCCACAGCCGTTCGTGGCGGCC
>JAICHZ010000104.1 GCA_025924655.1 Pseudonocardiaceae bacterium
ACCCGGTGGCCCTCTAGTTTGCTCCAGGAGTCCGCAATGAGGGGAGTGGCCGGTGTCGGGACTTGGTGACCGGCTTGCCGAGCTGCACTTGCCGGACCACAGTGTCAAGCGGGTCGCGGTGGTTGTGGCCGTCCTGTTACTCGCGGCAGTCGCCGGGCTGGGCGTCGGGTTCGGCGTCACATCATTGGATGCAACAGGGCTCGTTGACCGGGTCGCGGCGACCGTGCCACCGCCTCCACCACTGGTAGTGCATCCGGCGCTGCGGCCGGTGGCCGGCGATGGTCCGGCACCGAGCCCCACCGGCGTCGGCGCCCTCCTCGACCCGCTGGTCGCCTCGGGCGGGCTGGGCACGCTGTCCGGCCAGGTGCTCGACCCGGCTACCGGCACCGTGCTCTGGCAGCAGGACCCAACGACCGCGCTGATGCCCGGCTCCACCGCCAAGCTGCTCACCGCGTCGGCCGCGTTGCTCACCTTGGACCACCAGGACCGGTTGCGCACCACCGTGCTGGCCGGTGCGGAGCCGGGCACCGTCGTGCTGGTCGGCGGCGGCGATCCGACACTGTCCGCGGCGGGGCCCGGCACGGCGACCGGATACCCGGGTGCGGCCCGGCTCGATGACCTGGTCGCCCAGGTACGGACGCACGGCCCAGTACGTCGCGTCCTGGTCGATGTGAGCCGCTACGTCGGCGACGCGTTCGCGCCGGGCTGGTTCCCGGCTGACGTCGCCAGCGGGTACATCGCGCCGATCGAACCGATCATGCTCGACGGTGGCAGGGAGGATCCCAGCCAGGAGGTCTCCCCGCGATCGGCCAAACCCGCCACCGCGGCCGCGGCGGAACTGGCCCGCCGGCTGGGTGCCGACCCGGACACTGTCACCGTCGGCTACGCCCCGCCCGGTGCCGCCGTGCTCGGCGCGGTGTCGTCCCCGCCGGTGCAGGACCTGGTCGCCACCGCGCTGACCGAATCGGACAACGTGCTCGCCGAGGCGTTGGCCCGGGAGGTGGCCCGCGCGACCGGCGCGCAACCGTCGTTCTCCGGAGCTTCCCAGGCGGTGCTCAGCGTGCTGCGCGGCCACGGCTTCGACGTCAGCGGCGCCGCCATGGTCGACGGTAGCGGGCTGTCGGTCGACGACGCAGTGCCGGCGACGCTGCTCACTGAGCTGCTGGGCGCGGCCGCGGCACCCGATCGCAGCAACGCCGACCAGCAGCGGACCGTTGCGCTGCGACCGCTGCTGGTCGGGCTGCCGGTCGCTGGTGGAAGCGGCACGCTGGCCGATCGTTACCACGGCCCGGCAGCGGGTGGTCGGGGTTGGGTGCGGGCCAAGACCGGGACCTTGACCGGCGTCAACAGCCTGGCGGGCACCGTGCTGGACACCGAAGGCAGGATATTGGTGTTCGCGCTGCTGTCGAATGGACCTAACCCGGTATCGGTCCGGCCACGGCTCGACGCACTGGCGGCGGGCCTAAGGTCGTGCGGTTGCCACTAGTTCCGTACCGTCGTAGGTATGGGACAACCCGCGCTCTACGCGCCGCAGGCGCCCCGGATGGGTCCGGCCGGCGCCCCGATCGACTGGGCGGTGGCCGCAGTCACCGCGCAACGCCTGCTACCAGCAGGTCCTGCGCTGCCCGTCGACGATGCGGCCGCGGCGGTCCGCCAGATGCGGGCCATGTCGGTGATCGCTGAGGAGCACGTGCGCAAGCTCACCGGGCTCGACGATGGCCGGCCACCGCGCCCCGCCGAGGTCGTCGACCGACCCGGATGGGTGGATGCGGCGGCCGAAGGCCTGTGCCGGCTGCTGGCCGACTACCGGACTCCGGAGGGACGGGCCAGGCGTGTGCTAGCCACCACCACCGGCATGCAGGTGGGCGTCGCGCTGGCGTTTTTGGCTTCCCGTGTGCTCGGGCAGTACGACCCGTTCGGCGGACCCTCGGAAAATCCTGGACGGCTACTGCTGGTGGCCCCGAACGTGCTCGCCGTCGGCGAGACGTTGGACGTCCCGGCCGAGGAGTTCCAGATGTGGGTATGCCTGCATGAGGCCACCCACCGGCTGCAGTTCAATGCCGTGCCGTGGCTTCGCGAGTATTTCTCCAGCCAGGTGCAGTCCTTCGTCTCCTCCACCGAAGACCCGGACACCGTCTCCAAGATGATCGGCCGGTTGCCCACGGCGCTGCGCGGGGTCCGGCGTGGGGAAGCGCCCGACGCCCTGGGCGTGCTGAGCCTGCTTCAGGATCCCGAGCAGCGCGCGGTGCTGGACCGCCTGCTCGCCCTGGCTACGTTGCTGGAAGGCCATGCCGATCACGTGATGGACGCGGTCGGACCGTCCGTGGTGCCGTCGGTTCGGCTGATTCGCCAGCGGTTCACCGCCCGCCGCCAGGGCGGCAGCATCATCGAGCGGGTGCTGCGGGCGGTGCTGGGCATGGACGCCAAGCTGCGTCAGTACGCCGAGGGCGCGGCGTTTACCAGCCACGTTGTAGATGCTGTCGGCATGGACGGGTTCAATATGGTGTGGACCTCACCGGAAACGCTGCCCACCCGCGCCGAGATCACCGATCCGGCGGCGTGGCTATACCGCATGGCCCCAGCCTGAGCCCTGCGGTCAGCGAGGTGCGCGCCGCGGTCCGCCGGTTCCTGGCTGCCCACAACGCCGCGGACACCGTCGCGGTGGCCTGCTCCGGCGGCGCCGATTCGCTGGCGCTGGCCGCCGCGACGGTGCACAGCGCCGGACGGCTGGGTCTGGCGGTGCACGGTCTGGTCGTCGACCACCAGCTGCAGCCGGGTTCGGCGCAGGTGGCGCAGACCGCCGCGCAGGCGCTACGCCGGCTCGGCGCCACCGTGGTGCGGGTCCTGCAGATCACCGTGGACGGTCCGGGTGGACCGGAGGCGGCGGCCCGCCGGGCCCGGTACGCGGCGCTGCGCGAAGCCGCGCCGGCCGGGGCCCTGGTACTGCTCGGCCACACCATGGATGACCAGGCTGAGACGGTGCTGCTCGGGCTTGGTCGAGGTTCCGGGCCACGGTCGGTCGCGGGAATGCGGGAGCTCGACCCACCCTGGGGCCGGCCGTTTCTGGGGGTGCGCCGGGCGGTCACCGTCGCGGCTTGTACCGCGCTGGATCTCGCTCCGTGGCTCGATCCGCACAATTCACAGCCCCGGTTTCAGCGGGTCCGGCTGCGCACCGAGGTGCTGCCGCTGCTGGAGGATGTGCTTGCCGGCGGGGTGGCCCACGCGCTGGCCCGCACCGCCGCGCAGCTACAAGAAGATCTCGATGTGCTCGATGGGCAGGCGCGCGGGTTGTTGGCAGCAGCTGCGCGGGAGGCCGGCCTCGACGTCGCGGCGCTTACCCAGGTGCCGGCAGCGTTGCGCCGCCGGGTGCTGCGTCGCTGGCTGCTCGACGCTGGGGTGACCGAGCTGACCGACGCCCACCTACGGTCCGCCGACGACCTCATCGGCCGCTGGTCCGGCCAGGGCGCGTTGCGGTTGCCTGGCGGTGTCGAACTGGTGCGGGCACAGGGGAGGTTGCATGTCTGTCGAGGTCGATGACACGGCGCACGATTCGAGTGACGGTCTGTACCCCGGTGATATCGCCTCGGTGCTGGTCACCGAGGCGCAGATCCGGCGCCGCACGGCGGAGCTCGCTCATCAGATCGCGGCCGACTACCAGGTTGACCACGACAAGGGCGATCTGCTGCTCGTCGGGGTACTCAAGGGCGCGGTGATGTTCATGACCGACCTCGCCCGCGCGCTGCCCATCCCGGTTCAGCTGGAGTTCATGGCAGTGGCCTCCTACGGCTCGGCGACCTCATCGTCGGGAGTGGTACGGATCCTCAAAGATCTCGACCGCGACATCGCCGGACGCAACGTCCTCATTGTTGAGGACATCCTCGACTCGGGGCTGACGCTGTCGTGGTTGCTGCGGAACCTGGCGACCCGCCGGCCGGCCACGTTGGAGGTGTGCACGCTGCTGCGCAAGCCCGATGCGGTCCAGGTTGATGTGCGGGTGCGCTACATCGGCTTCGATATCCCGCAAGAGTTCGTCGTCGGATACGGCTTGGACTACGGCGAGCGTTACCGTGACCTGCCCTACATCGGGACCCTCGCGCCGAAGGTCTACGCCGACTAGCGGTTCCCTGACCCCCATCTGTGGTGTAAGCCGACCAACACTAGAGGGTTTATCCCGCGACCCGCACGTCAACTCTGCTTCATCCGCCAACCGGCAGTCAGGGCCGCCAGGTAGGGTGGTGACAACGGGAGTGCTCTGCTGTCCTCGATGGTGGAGAGGCACTAGCAAAGGACAGCACAGTCAGCTCAGGAGGGTCGAGGCCACCGAGGGGCCGTAGCCGTATGGACCGCAAAAAAATACTTCGCAACCCGCTGTTGTGGGTGATAGCCGGGTTGATGCTGTACTACGCCTTTGGCTTCCTCCTCGACGACACCCGAGGATACAGTCAGGTCACCACCTCACAGGCGTTGCAGCAGCTCACCACGCACAACGTCAAGCAGGCGACGATCGAGGACAAGGAACAGCGGCTGCGGTTGACGTTGGACCACCCGGTCGCGGGTATCCACGGCACCCATGTGCTCACCCAGTACCCCGAGCAGAGCACTGACCAGATCACCCAGGCATTGCGCGATTCGCCGATCCCGGACGGTTGGGACACCAAGGTCACCCAGCAGTCCCTGCTGTTCCAGGTCTTGATCTACCTCATCCCGCTCGGCCTGTTGTTGCTGCTGCTGATGTGGATGATGAACAACGTCCAAGGCGGCGGCAACCGGGTCCTCAACTTCGGCAAGTCCAAGGCTAAACAGCTGAGCAAGGACATGCCCAAGACGACGTTCGGTGACGTCGCTGGCGCCGACGAGGCCGTCGAGGAACTTGAGGAGATCAAAGATTTCCTCGCCAACCCGAGCCGCTACCAAGCGCTCGGTGCCAAAATTCCCAAAGGTGTGCTGCTCTACGGCCCACCCGGCACCGGCAAGACGTTGTTGGCTCGGGCGGTGGCCGGCGAGGCCGGCGTACCGTTCTACTCGATCTCCGGCTCCGACTTCGTCGAGATGTTCGTCGGGGTCGGTGCATCCCGAGTGCGGGATCTGTTCGAGCAGGCCAAGCAGAACTCTCCCTGCATCATCTTCGTCGACGAGATCGACGCGGTGGGTCGCCAGCGTGGTGCGGGCCTGGGCGGTGGGCACGATGAGCGCGAGCAGACCCTCAACCAGCTTCTCGTCGAGATGGATGGCTTCGACGCCCGGGGCGGCATCATCCTCATCGCCGCGACCAACCGCCCGGACATCCTGGACCCCGCGTTGCTGCGTCCCGGCCGCTTCGATCGGCAGATTCCGGTCTCCGCGCCGGATATCCAAGGTCGTCGGGCCATCCTTGAGGTGCACTCCAAGGGCAAACCGTTCGATACCGACGTCGATTTCCAAGGGCTGGCCAAGCGCACGGTCGGCTTCTCCGGGGCCGACCTGGCCAACGTCATCAACGAGTCTGCCCTGCTCACCGCCAGGGAAGGCGGCAAGCTGATCAACGGTGCCGCGCTGGAAGAAGCGGTCGACCGGGTGATCGGCGGTCCGCGGCGCAAGAACCGGATCATCTCCGAACGTGAGAAGAAGATCACCGCTTACCACGAGGGTGGGCACGCCCTGGCTGCCTGGGCGATGCCCGACCTCGACCCGGTGTACAAGCTCACGATCCTGCCCCGCGGGCGCACCGGCGGGCACGCGCTGGTGGTGCCCGAGGACGACAAGCAGATGATGACCCGGTCGGAGATGATCGCCCGGCTGGTGTTCGCCCTGGGTGGACGCTCGGCGGAAGAGCTGGTCTTCCACGAGCCGACCACCGGCGCATCCTCGGATATCGAGCAGGCCACCAAGATCGCCCGGGCGATGGTCACCGAATACGGGATGAGCGCGCGCCTGGGTGCGGTGAAGTACGGGCAAGAACAGGGTGATCCGTTCCTCGGGCGCTCGGCGGGACGGCAGCCGGACTACTCGCTGGAAGTCGCACACGAGATCGACGAAGAAGTGCGGGCGCTTATTGAAGCGGCGCACACCGAGGCATGGGACATCCTCAACACCTATCGAGACGTCCTCGACGAGCTCGTTGTCGAGCTCATGGAGCGGGAGACGCTGCACCGTAAGGACCTGCAGCGAGTCTTCAGCCGGGTGGAGAAGCGACCACGGATCACCGCGTTCAACGACTTCGGTGGCCGCACCCCCTCGGACAAGCCGCCGATCAAGACGGCCGGCGAGCTTGCCAAAGAGCGTGGCGAGCCGTGGCCCCCACCGGACCGGACTCCCACCCCGGTAGGCGTCGCGCCAGGCGGTGATGACCTGCCGGGCGGCCCTCCACACGGCCCACCCGGTCACCCCGGTCCTAACGGGGCGGGTCCCCACCCCGGCTACCCCGCGGGCTCGATCAACGGTGGCGGTACTGGATATCCGGCACCGGGGCAGCCGGCTCCAGGTCCGACGCAGATCGGATTCCCGCCGTATACCAAGTCGTATCCGCTGCCGCCACGCGGATCGGAAGGTTCACAGGCGGGGCCTGGCACCGGCAACAGCCCGCCGAGCTCAGGGCCGCCGACCTATGGCGCACCGCCGGGATGGCGACCAGCCACCGAACCGCCCACGCCGTCCTGGCGGCCTGCACCACCCGGCGCTCGCCCGCCGCAGGAGCCTCCCTCCGATGACCAGTCGACGCCCTGGTTCGGCGAGGACGGGAACCGCTGACCCTTTTCGAGCTGGGCGCCCACCGAGTGTTCGACCACGCTCGGGCGGAGGCGGCGGTGCGTGAACTGCTGATCGCTTGCGGGGAGGATCCCGACCGGGAGGGGTTGCGCGGGACCCCGGCCCGGGTTGCGCGGGCCTACCAGGAGATGTTCGCCGGCCTGTTCGTCGACCCCGATGCGGTGCTGGAGCGGACCTTCGACGAAGGGCACGACGAGCTCGTACTGGTCAAGGACATCCCGATGTACAGCCAATGCGAGCACCACCTGGTGCCCTTCCACGGCATGGCGCACGTCGGTTACATCCCGAACGCCGCCGGCCGGGTCACCGGGCTGTCCAAGCTCGCCCGATTGGTCGACCTCTACGCGAGGCGCCCGCAGGTGCAGGAGCGGCTCACCTCGCAGATCGCCGACGCGCTGATGCGCCGCCTGCAACCGCGCGGGGCCATCGTGGTGATCGAGGCGCAACATCTGTGTATGGCGATGCGAGGCGTCCGCAAACCCGGATCGACCACCACGACGTCAGCGGTCCGGGGATTGTTCAAGACCAGCGCCTCATCCCGCAGCGAGGTGCTCGCTCTGATGCGGAGGTGATTGTGCACCCGGCGCTGCCTGAGCCCGGCCGCTGCCTGGTGGTCGGCATCCTCAACGTCACCCCGGACTCCTTCAGCGACGGCGGGCGCTATCTGGACCGCGACGACGCGGTGGCGCATGGCTTGACGCTGCACGCTGCGGGCGCCGATCTGGTCGACATCGGGGGGGAGTCGACCCGCCCGGGGGCTCAGCGCGTCGATGCAGCCACCGAGATCGCGCGGGTGGTACCGGTAGTGCGTGAGCTGGCCGCCAGCGGCGTGCCGTGCAGCGTGGACACCACCCGAGCGGCGGTGGCCGAGGCTGCCCTGGAGGGCGGCGCGATCATGGTCAACGACGTTTCAGGGGGTCTGGCCGATCCGGCGATGGCGCCGGTGATGGCCCGCTGCCGGATGCCGTGGGTCCTGATGCATTGGCGCGGGCACAGCGCGCGGATGGACGAGCTGGCCAGGTATTCCGATGTGGTCGTCGAGGTGCGCGCTGAGCTGCTGGCTCGGGTGGACGCCGCGGTGGGCGCTGGCGTCGACCCTGGTGCGCTGGTGCTGGATCCCGGGCTCGGCTTCGCCAAGACGGCGGCGCACAACTGGGCGCTGCTGGGCCACCTGGAGATGCTCACCGAACTGGGCTTCCCGGTCCTCGTGGGAGCTTCCCGCAAACGGTTTCTCGGCACCCTACTGGCCGGCCCCACCGGAACCCCACGTCGCTGCGATGGCCGGGACACCGCCACCGCCGCGGTGTCGGCGCTGGCCGCGACGACTGGTGCCTGGGGGGTCCGGGTGCATGACGCCGCGGCGTCGCGTGACGCCGTCGCGGTCGCCGCGGCCTGGCGGCTGGGGGCCGCCGTTGCGCCACGTGCGGGGTCGCTGTGAGCTCCCCAGACCCAATCAGCGGCGACCGGATCACCCTCACCGGGTTGCGGATACATGGCCACCATGGGGTGCACGAACACGAGCGAACGTACGGCCAGGAGTTCGTCGTCGACGTGACGGTGTGGCTGGACCTCGGGGCCGCCGGGGCCACCGATCAGCTGGCCGCGACACTGGACTACGGCGCGCTGGCCCAGCGAGCCGCCCAGATCGTCGGCGGACAGCCCTGCGACTTGATCGAGACGGTGGCCGCCCGAATCGCCACCGACGTACTCACCGACCAGCGCGTCCAAGCCGTGGAAGTCACCGTCCACAAACCCCATGCCCCCATCCCCCTGCCCTTCACCGACGTCTCCGTCACCACCCGCCGCCACCGATGACCGCGTTCTGGATGCAGAACGCGTCTATTCGGGGCCGTTTTGCCGCGTTCTGCATCCAGAACGGGTCGGGGGCGGCGTGCGGTGAGTAGGGCGGTGTTGTCGATCGGGTCGAATGTGGGGGATCGGTTGGGATATCTGCGTGGGTGCGTTGAGGGGTTGGGGGATTGGGTGGTTGCGGTGTCTTCGGTGTATTCGACTGAGCCGTGGGGGGGTGTGGCGCAGGATGAGTTCCTCAACGCGATCTTGCTGGTCGAGGACCCGACCGCCGACGCGCTGGAGTGGCTACGCCGAGGGCAGGCTTGTGAGGCCGCCGCGCAGCGCACCCGCAAGATCCGGTGGGGGCCACGCACCCTCGACGTCGATGTGATCGACGTCGAGCTGACCCGTCGGCAGGATCCCGAGCTGACCCTGCCGCACCCCCGGGCACACCAGCGCGCCTTCGTGTTGGTGCCCTGGCTCGATGTCGCCCCCGATGCGGTGCTCGCCGGCCATGGCAGGGTCGCCGACCTGGTTGCCGCGTTGCCAGCCGCGGAGCGGCGTAGCGTGCGGCGCCGGAATGATCTGGTGCTGCGCTGACTCTGAGGGGCGCCGGCTGTGATCGGCGCCGGCTGTGATGGAGGCTGACTGTGAATGGGGGGCCCGTGACGTTCACCCGGGCGCGTGATCTTGTCGCCGTCGGTGTGATCGCGGCGGTGCTGGTAAACCTGCTGCTGCAGCTGTCCTATGGCGATGTGCCCACGTTGCCGCAGCCCGCCGGAACAACGCTGCTGGTCTTCGCGATCGCCGAGGTGGTGTTGGGCACGACGCTGCGGGCGCGGATCCTGCGGCGTCCCGGCGCCCGGCCGGTTCAGCCGCTCACCGCGGCGAAGGCCCTCGTGCTGGCCAAGGCGTCCTCACTGGCCGGCGCGATCACGGCGGGAGCCTGGCTCGGGGTGCTCGGCTACGTGCTGCCACAGCGGTCGCTACTGCAATCCGCCGCCTCGGACACCATCGCCGCTTCGATCGGGGCGGTCTGCGCGGGAACTCTGGTGGCGGCCGCGCTGTGGCTGGAGCACTGCTGCCGGACTCCAGATGCCCCCGATGATTCCGAGCCGGATGACGTCTGATCCGGCTGCGCCTCCCTGTCACCGCACGATGGCTGCCTGTCACCGCTGCAAGGTCTACTGCGGCCCGGTGAGCCAGTACGGTATCCGCCATGTCCGGGACCGCCGAAGTGCGGAGGTCTGAGCCTCCGTCGCTGCAGGGCAGCGCTCGGGTCCTGATGCTGAGCACGATGGTCATGGCCGCGGCGGCCGCAGCCGTGCTCGCCCTGGGCACCCAGGATGCCCACCTGCTGAGGCTGGGGGTCGTCGCGGCGCTGTGGGCGGCACTGCTCGCCGCCTTCACCACCGCGCGAGCGCGACGCGAGATCAGCTCACGAGCCGAGCACACAGATCAGTTGCGGGCGGTCTACCAGCTTGAGCTCCAACGGGAGGTCGTTGCCCGGCGAGAACACGCGCTGACCGTCGAGCGCGCGCTTCGTGAGCAGGCGCAGCTATCGCAGCAGCGCGAGATCGGGCAGTTACGGACCGAGCTCGCGGCGATCGGCGGAAATCTGGCGCAGCTGCTGGGTGGGAATTCGATGCTGGAGCGGGTCGCTATGCGTGCCGACTCCACCCGCGTGGTCCCGCTGCCTGCCCAACCTCGACAGTTCGACGACAGCAACGCTGCGCCGGTCGCGACAAGGCCGGCCCCGACATCGCCTCCGGCGATCACAGCGCCGCCTGGGCCAAAGGTCCGTTTCGGTCCCGGCCGCCCGGGAACATCGGCCTCCGACGCCCAGGGCAGGCACGGACCAAGCCGGGGACAGCCGTCAAAGGCGCTGCCGGTGGCGCAGGCTCAACGGACGGTGCAGGATCTGCTGGCCGCCCACGGGACATCTTCGACCCCCCGCCGTAGGCGCATCCACGGATAACCCAGTCAGTGATCACGATTTCGGAAGAATCAACCGCGCTCAGCGCGGCTCACGCTTCCGAATTCGCGATCACTGAATTATTCCGGGCCAGCGCACCCAGCCGCTGTGGGAACATCCGCGAAGTCAGGGGGCGTGCGGCGTCATGACGCCGTTCGGGCTGTCTAGCCGAAACTCACCGGGGCCTTCAGCACACCGCCGGCAAGTCATGGCGCCTGCGCTGGGTCTGGTGGCGCTGGCCGTCGGTTTCCTCATCGCGCTCGGCGTCATCAGCGGCACAGTCGGTGGCGGCGCCGTGCTGGTCGGTGCCATGGTGGCGGTCCTGCCAGCGTTGCCGGTGGTGGCGGTGTTCTTGTGGGTGGACCGCTGGGAGCCCGAGCCGTCGCGGCTGTTGCTCGCCGCGTTCCTGTGGGGCGCGGGAGTCTCGGTGCTCGGTGCGGCGATGGTCAACGACACCGCGACAGAGTTCGGTGACCAGGTGCTCGGCACCGGGGGTGGTGATCTCGTCGGGGCGGTGATTTCCG
>JAICHZ010000105.1 GCA_025924655.1 Pseudonocardiaceae bacterium
GCGACCTCGACGTCACCGCGTTCGCCGCGGCGACGTTTCCGTGGATTGCGCTACACCGTCAGGTGCACCTGCGAGGGCCGATCCAGGTGCTCACACCCGAGGCGAGCACAACGTATTGGCAGACCCGCCCCCGGGGTGCTCAGCTCGGGGCGTGGGCGTCGGCTCAGTCCACTGTGGTACCCGACCGGCACGCGCTGGACGTCGCCTTGGAGCAGGTCACGGCGAGGTTCGCCGACGTCGAGGCAGTGCCGTTGCCGCCGCATTGGGGTGGGGTGCGGATCATTCCGGTGAGCGTGGAGTTCTGGCAGGGCAGGCCCAACCGGATGCACGACCGGTTGCGGTACCACGTCGCAGAGGGCGGCAACTGGACTGTTCAGCGGCTCGCCCCGTGACGCTGGCGCGGTGTTCTATCTCCGCACGGCGGGACAAGCTACCTTGGGTAGGTGCCTGGCGAACAAGCTGTGACCTTGGGTTACCCGGATGGCGTGCACCAGATGTCGATCACTCGGGCGACCCAGGGGGCGTCCGGGATCAACCTCGGCACGCTGCTAGCCGATACCGGGATGGTCGCTCTCGACCCGGGGTTCGTCAACACCGCCGGGTGCACGTCGCAGATCACCTACATCGACGGTGACGCGGGCGTGTTGCGCTACCGCGGCTACCCGATCGAGGTGTTGGCGCAGCGTTCAACGTTCCTGGAGACGAGCTACCTGCTGATCTACGGGGATCTGCCGACCAGCGGGCAGCTGGAGAACTTCACCGACCTGATCCGGGTACACACCCTGTTGCACGAGGATCTCAGGCGGTTCTTCGACGGTTTCCCGCGTGACGCTCATCCGATGCCGGTGCTGTCCAGCGCGGTATCGGCACTGTCGACCTTTTACCAGGACAGCCTCAACCCGTTCGACCACGACCAGGTGGAGATCTCCACCGCGAGGTTGCTGGCCAAGCTGCCCACGATCGCCGCTTACGCCTACAAGAAGTCGATCGGCCAGCCGTTTCTTTACCCGGACAACTCGTTGAGTTTGGTGGGTAACTTCGTGCGGATGACTTTCGGGTTGCCCACAGAACCTTTCGAGGTCGATCCGGTGGTGGCCAACGCGCTGGACCTGTTGTTCATGTTGCACGCTGATCACGAGCAGAATTGTTCGACCTCCACCGTCCGGATGGTCGGCTCGTCGCAGGCCAACCTGTTCGCGTCGATCTCTGCGGGTATCAATGCGCTGTTCGGGCCGCTGCACGGCGGGGCGAATCAGTTGGTGCTGGAGATGCTCGAACGCATCCGGGCCGATGGCGGTGACGTCGATGCGTTCGTCACGAAGGTGAAAAAACACGAGCGCGGCGTCCGGCTGATGGGCTTCGGGCACCGGGTATATAAAAATTACGATCCCCGGGCGAAGATCGTCAAGAAGACAGCGGACGAGATCCTGCACAAGCTGGGGGTTAACGACCCGTTGCTCGACATCGCCATGGAGCTCGAGGCCAAGGCGCTGGCCGACGACTACTTCGTCGAGCGCAAGCTGTACCCCAACGTCGATTTCTACACTGGCCTGATCTACCGGGCGATGGGTTTCCCGACCAAGATGTTCACGGTGCTCTTCGCCCTGGGGCGGTTGCCGGGCTGGATCGCGCACTGGCGCGAGATGATGAGCGACCCGGAAACCAAGATCGGCAGGCCACGCCAGGTATACGCCGGTTACTCAGAACGTGCGTACACCGCGATTACCCAGCGTTGACATCTACGGCGCGCGGCATCATCCGTTGGGCGGTGCTCGACCTGTCTGCCGACGCGTAGGTTGCCCGCAGACCGAACCGGGAAGCCAGGTACCTATGCGCCGCACCATCGAGTGGATCGACGGACACGTCGATGTGGTTGACCAGACCGCGCTGCCGCAACAACGGCGAGTCGCTTTGCACACCGTCAACGAGGTGGTGGACGCGATCCACCGGTTAGTCGTGCGTGGTGCGCCCGCGCTGGGCGCGATGGGCGCCTTGGGCGTCGCGCTCGCCGCGGCGCGATCGGCGGATCAGGGCTACGATCCCGAAGCCGTACGGACCGACGCCCGTCGCATCGCAGCCGCCCGTCCCACCGCGGCGCATCTGAAGTGGGCAGTGCAGCAGGTGCTGCCCGCGGTGGCGCACGGACCGGCTGCGGTGCTGGATGCTGCGGCCGCACTGGTGGAAGCCGACGTTCGGGCCTGTGCGACGCTGTCCCGCCTCGGCGCCGCCCTGCTGCGCAGCTATGTCGGCGACCGGCCGATGGTGCTGCACACGCACTGCAACGCGGGGGCGCTGGCCTGCGTGGAGTGGGGTACCGCGCTCGGCATCGTCCGGGCCCTGCACGCCGACTCGTTGATCTCGATGGTGGTCGTCGGCGAGACTCGCCCGCTGCTGCAGGGCTCACGGATCACCGCGTTCGAGCTCGCCCAGCTGGGGGTACCGCATCAGATCATGATTGACGCCGCCGGGCCGGGTCTGATCGCCAGTGGACAGGTCGACGCGGTCATCGTCGGAGCGGACCGGATCGCGGCCAACTACGACGTGGTGAACAAGGTGGGGACCTACCCGCTCGCACTGGCCGCGGCCAGGGCCGGTATCCCCTTCGTGGTCGCCGCCCCGACCGCCACACTGGATCCGGATACGCCTACCGGAGCAGAGGTGACCATCGAGTACCGGGATCCCGACGAGGTGCTGCTGGTGGGTGGCTGGCGGATGGCGCCGGCCGAGTCCACCGCATTCAACCCCGCCTTCGATGTGACCCCTGCTGACCTGGTCACCGCCATCGTCACCGAGTCTCGGGTGATCGAGCCGTCTCGGGTGACCGAATCCGCGGGCGGGGTGCAGCCGGTGACGGTCCCAGCAATGCGGCTGGTCGGTGCTTACTGAGCCGTGCTTAACCGGGCTCAACCGATGTGCTCGGCCTCGTCCCCGACGGTCGTGGAATCACCATGCCCGGTGCGGACCTCAGTCTCGGCGGGCAGTGTGAGCAACCTGCTCCGGATCGAGCCGACGATCTCATCGAAGTCCGAGTAGGACCGTCCGGTAGCGCCGGGGCCGCCTTGGAACAGCGTGTCCCCGCTGAACACGACGCCCAGGTCGGGGGCGTACAGGCAACACGAGCCGGGGGAGTGCCCGGGGGTATGTAGTACCCGGAGTGCGGTGCCCCCGACGCGCAGTATGTCGCCGTCGGCGAGCTCGGCATCCGGTGGCGGTGTGTCGGGGTGCGCGAGCCGCCACAGCACATGCTCTTTGGGATGCAACAGCACCGGTGCGGCGAGTGTGCGGGACAGCTCCGGCGCGACATTGACGTGATCATCGTGGGCGTGCGTGCAGACGATGGCCAACACGCGGCGGTCGCCGACGGCCGCGGCGATCACTTCGGCGTCGTGCGCCGCGTCAATGACGATCACCTCGCGGTCGTCACCGATTAGCCAGACGTTGTTGTCGACCGCCCAGGTGCCGCCGTCCAAGCTGAAGGTGCCCGACGTGACCACCCGCTGAAGCATCTGCGCTCCACTCACGAGCTGCGTAGCAGCATGACGCTGCGCAGCACCTCGCCGCGCTCCATCTTCTCGAAGGCCGTTTCCACGTCGTCCACAGTGATCGTTTCGGAGACGAACTTCTCCAGCGGTAGCCGTCCCTGCAGGTGCAGGTCGACCAGCATCGGGAAGTCTCGCTCGGGTAGGCAATCGCCATACCACGACGACTTGAGCGATCCGCCCCGTCCAAAGATCTCCAGCAGGGGGATCTCGGGCACCATCAGATCGGGAGTCGGCACCCCGACCAGCACCACGGTGCCGGCGAGGTCACGGGCGAAGAATGCCTGTCGCCAGGTTTCCGGGCGACCCACCGCGTCGATCACGACGTCGGCCCCGAAGCCGCCGGTGTAGGACCGCACCGCCTCGACGACGTCGGACTCCCGGGCGTTGACCGTGTGCGTCGCGCCGAAGTCGGTGGCCCACCGCAGTTTGCCGGGGTCGACGTCGATGCCGATGATCGTGGTCGCACCCGCTAGTGTGGCCCCGGCGATGGCCGCATTGCCGACCCCTCCGCAGCCGATCACCGCCACCGAGTCGCCGCGGGTGATACCGCCGGTGTTGATCGCCGCGCCGAGCCCGGCCATCACCCCGCAGCCCAGTAGCCCGGCGATCTCGGGCGCGATCGCCGGGCTGACCTTGGTGCACTGGCCACTGTGCACCAAGGTCTTCTCGACGAACGCGCCGATGCCCAACGCGGGCGTCAGCGCGGTGCCGTCGGTCAAGGTCATGGACTGGGAGGCGTTGTGGGTGTCGAAGCAGTACCAGGGCTTGCCTCGCCGGCACGCCCGGCAGCGTCCGCATACCGCACGCCAGTTGAGGATGACGAAGTCACCAGGCGCCACCGTGTCGACCCCGTCACCTACGGCTTCCACCACGCCGGCGGCCTCGTGGCCCAGCAGGAAGGGGAACTCGTCGTTGATCCCGCCTTGCCGGTAGTGCAGGTCGGTGCGGCACACGCCGCACGCCTGCACCGCGACCAATGCCTCACCCGGGCCAGGGTGCGGTACCAGCACCGTTTCCACGGTGACCGGTGCACCCTTGCTCAGCGCCACTACCCCACGGACCTCGTGGCTCACGGCGACCTCCGTGTTCAGCGCGCCTTGCGCGCCCGGCGCTTGGCAGCGATGACCCTCTTGGCAATCTTCCTCGCGCGCTTGCTCTTCTTGCCGCGGGGAGCGGTGATCGACAGTAGCAGTCCACCGAGTAGGCCGCAGTTGGACAGGAAACGCTCTTGGCGGCCCTTGCGAGCGTCGGGGGAACCGGCGGATCCGAACGGCTGCTCGGCCAGGGTGGTCGGGATCAGGTCCACGGCGAGGACCGTCGCGGCGAGCCGCGGGGCCCACCCCAAACCCATCATCAACCCAGCGGCAATCTTGGTGGCAGCACCTGCTTGCACGACCAACGCCGGGCTGACCTGCGCGGGCAGTATTCCCTGCCCTTTAGCCAGCAGCGGGGTGACCGCCTCGATCTTTGGTTTCGAGTTCATCAGGGTGTCCACACCATTGGCGACGGACACGGCGGCAAGCAGCGGACGGGCAACGCGGCTAAGCAACACGGCGGCTCCTCTCTGAGCTGTTCGCTTTCGCACCGTAGTCCCCCTACGCCGTCAGAAGCGTGAAGCCACCCATCCGGGGCACGTCGGGTGGCAGGGACGCCTGACGCCTGACACCGTTGTCCCTCAACGAGGCTGGAGGGCCAGCGTGGCGCAACCCCGGGATCCTGTCGCGGACCTACGGCGGATCGCCTTTCTGCTCGAACGCGCCGCGGCGCAGACCTACCGGGTTCGGGCCTTCCGGACCGCCGCGTCGGTGCTGTCGGCGCGCGACGACGTGGCCCAGCGCGCCAGCGCGGGCACCCTGACCACATTGAGCGGCGTCGGCGAGGTGACGGCCCGCTGCGTCACCGAATCCCTCGCTGGGCAGGAGCCGGAATACCTGCGCCGGCTGGAGACGGAGCACACCGGCGCAACTGATGCGAGTGCAGCCGGTGCCGCGCTGCGGGCGGCACTGCGCGGCGATTGCCACACGCATTCCGATTGGTCCGACGGCGGCTCACCCATTGAGGAGATGGCGGTCACCGCGCGTGACCTCGGCCACCAATATCTTGTCCTGACCGACCATTCACCCCGGCTCACCGTAGCCAACGGGCTATCACCGGAGCGGCTGCGCCGCCAGCTGGAGGTCGTTGCCGGGTGCAACGAGACGCTCGCCCCGTTTCGCATTCTCACCGGGATCGAGGTCGACATCCTCGCCGACGGTGCGCTGGATCAGACCGAAGAGTTACTAGCACTACTAGACGTTGTCGTCGCCTCAGTGCATTCGCAGCTGCGGATGCCGGCCGCGGAGATGACCAAGCGGATGCTCCGGGCGGTGGCCAACCCGCACGTCGACGTGCTCGGGCACTGCACCGGCCGGTTGGTGGCCGGTTCTCGGCAACGCCCCGAGTCGCAGTTCGACGCCGATGCGGTCTTCGCGGCGTGCGCCGAGCGTGGCGTCGCGGTGGAAGTCAACTGCCGTCCGGAGCGGCTGGATCCGCCGAAACGGTTGCTGCGGCTCGCGGTGGCAGCGGGCTGCCTGTTCGCCATCGACTCCGACGCGCACGCCCCCGGACAGCTCGACTGGCTGCCCTACGGCTGCGAACGCGCCCTTGCCTGCGCGGTGCCCGCAGAGCGGGTGGTGAACACCTGGTCCGCCGACGACTTGCGAGCGTGGACGGCGTCTCGGTAAACGGGATCAGCGGCGCAGCGCCGTCGCGGCAGCGAGGAGCAACGCCGTCCGGTCCGCGATTTTGATCCGGGTACGTCCGGTCGCGGCTCCCAGCGCCTGCTCGGCAGCGTCGATGGCCTCCCAACCGGCCCAGCTGACCACCCTGACACCCAGCTGGCTAAGCCGCTCAATGATCGCCTCGGGGTCCCGGTGGGGAGCGCGGGGCAGCGCATCGAGGTCATCGAGTAGCTGCTCCACGGTCTCCTTGGCATCGCCTTTGTTGGTACCGATCACCCCGGTAGGCCCGCGCTTGATCCAGCCGACCACGTACTCGCCGACGACAACCGAACCGTTGTGCTGGACCCGGCCCGCCACGTTCGGGATCACCCCGGTTCGCTCGTCGAATGGCACGCCGGGCAACGGCAGCCCGCGGTATCCCACCGAGCGCAGCAACAGCTGGGCGGGCAGGGTCTCCGCTTTGCCGGTGCCGGTGACGCCCCCGCAGCCATCGAGCTCGTTGCGCTCACACCGCACCGCTTCCACCCGGCCGGTGCCGAGCACGGCCACCGGGGCGAGTAGGAATCGCAGGTGGATCCGCCGAGGCCGGCCCTGCTGCGGCCGGGTAGACCATTCCTGCAATGTCTCGACGTTGCGTCGGACGGCCTTGTTGTTTTCCACCAGTTCCTTGCCGGCCTGATCCAGTACCAGCTCGGCAGGATCCACCACGACATCGGCATGAGCCAGTTCACCCAGCTCGCGCAGTTCCTTGGTGGTGAATTTCGCCTGCGCCGGGCCGCGCCTGCCAATAATGTAAATGTCCCTGACCGCGCTCGCGTCGAGCACTTTGAGCACATGATCGGGCATGTCGGTGACGTCCAGCTCGCCAGCTGTCTTTGCCAGAATGCGTGCGACGTCCACCGCGACGTTTCCTACCCCGACTACCACCGCGCTATGCGCATTCAAGGTGAACGCGTCCACGGTCGCGTCAGGGTGGCCGCAGTACCACGCCACGAATTCGGTGGCCGAGAAGCTGCCCGGCAACTCTTCGCCGGGAATGGATAGTCGACGGTCGACCGACGACCCGGTTGCGTAGATCACCGCGTCGTAGTATTCCCGCAACTCCGCCACGCTGATACCGGAACCGAGCTCGATCCCGCCAAGAAACCGCACGGCGGGCCGCTCGAGGATCTTGCGGAGCGTGATCTCCAGTGACTTCATCTTCAGATGGTCCGGTGCCACGCCATAACGCAACAGCCCGTACGGGCACGGCAGCCGATCTATGACATCGACTGACACAGCATCGTGCTTGCTCAGCTCATCGGCCGCATACAGTCCGGAGGGACCGGACCCGATGACCGCCACCCGAATCGATCCGGACACGGCTGATGCACCTCCTGCGCACTGAGAATTTCCTCCCAGCTTGGTCTACCGGGATCGCTAGCGCGTTCGACGTTACGCCACGACTCTGACGAGGCGCCGCAATGCCTCGACGGTCAGGCCGTCAGCCAATTGCGGATCGCCCCGTAATACCGAGACTCCACCAGGGCGGGCCAGGTCATCGAGCACAACTACGGCACCCGACATGTCCTGATCACGGGTGTATCCATTGACCACCGCCACACACAGCAGGCCTGCAGAGACGGCGGCTCGCACGCCGTTGGCTGAGTCCTCTACGGCTACTGCGTCGGCGGCAGTGATGCCCAGGCGAGCGAGCGTCTCCAGATAAACGGCCGGGTCGGGCTTGAGGTCAGTAACGTCTGATCCGGTGACGACGACGTCAAATGCATCGATACCGAACAGTATGTCGAGCAACGGCAGCACCCAGTCGGAGGTGCCGGTCGTCGCGACGGCCACGGTCACCCCCTCGGCGCGCAGTGCATTGATCAGCTCGGCCGCGCCCGGTCGCTCCTGCATCGCGCCCGTGCGGACTAGCGCGACAAATCGGCGCGTTTTGTCCGCGTGCAATTCCGCCGCCAGCCCAGCGGCTTCGGTGGGGGAGTGTCCGTGGGATTGGAGATAGCGTTCGATGCGCCGCCGACCCCCGGTCGTGGCCAGCAGCGCACCGTATTCCTCGACGCTCCACCGGTAGCTCAGACCGGCCGCCTCGAAGGCTGCATTGAATGCCACCCGATGCCCGTCTCGCTCAGTATCGGCGAGGGTGCCGTCCACATCGAAGATCACCGCTCGCAGTGGGTCCACTAGTGACCTCCCCGTCGAGCCACGCTAGTCAGCCGGTCTCCCGGTCGGTCGAGATCGTCGGCCGCGGGCCCCGTGGAACTCGGACCGGACTGGTTTCGAGTCTCGGGGCCGGTCGACCGACCGATCTGGATCCTGTTTCGCACCAATTTCCACCAATCGTGAAGATCGCCTGTGCAGGTCATCGCTCGTGTCAGAAGTACTTTGACGGTCTCCGCGCTTCCCGATGCGCTCGGCTGTGTTCGGGCCGGAACGGGCATGCCCGGTTGGCTCAGGGCGGTCCTGCCAGCCGTCGGTCAGGGCGCTCATGGCGTCGATGAGGTTGGCCACCGAGGCGAAGGTTCCCCGGCGAATGGCCTGCTGGGTGATGATGCCGAGGGAGACCTCGACGAGCTTGAGCCACGGATCGGGCTGTCCTGGCACCGCGGGATTGCCGGCCGGCCCTGACCGGTGCAACGCCGCAGCACGCTGGGACAGGTTTAGATAGAGCCCGCTGAGGTCGCGAACCTGGGCTTGGCGGGTCAGGTCAGTGCTGAACGTGAACGTCTCGACGTTGTCGGGCTGGATACCCCACTTCCGCCAGATTCGAGCGACCGTGGCGAACGAGATGCCGAGATGTTGGCCCAGCAGTCGCGACGACCAGTGGCTGGCCCCCAGATGGGCCGGCGGGCGGCCGCCGTCAGCCAGCGTGGTGGCCACCACCTCGAGCTCATCGACCACCGGTGGTCGACCGGACCGGGGTAGATCGCCCAGCGCGCTGATTCCGGCCGCAGCATAGCGGTTACGCCAGCTGATCACAGTCGGGCGAGTGGCACCGGTCCGGCGGGCGATCTCGGTGTTCGTCAGACCCTCCGCAGACATCAGGACTATCCGCGCGCGCTGCACCAAACTGGGTCGCGCCGAAGCCGAGCGAACCAGCGCCTGCAGGCGCGCGTGGTCGCCCGCCTGCAGGATCAACGGAGCCGCGGTAGCCACGCCTCATCCTCTCGCAAGTCACACTGTAAAACAACTATCAACACATAGCTCTGCCTGGGGCATCTTCGAAGGATCTGGGCCCTCCCGGGGCGGCGTAGATCCTCTTGACACCGACTACCTAATCCGTGTGGACTAGTGATCCGCGTCATAGAAACACCGACGCAGGGAGCGGGCGACCCCACGAGACGCCGGCACGGGAGCGAAAGGGGCCACAGACGATGGCGATCGAGTCTGACGGACACAGTCGAGGTAACCCCCGGATCTTTGAGCTGATCGAGAACGCACCGAAGACTGGGAAGAGCCCGACTATCTTTGCTTGGCCAGAGGTGGTGGACTGGCTTCGGATAGCCGGTCAGCCAGTACCTGGGCCGTGGCCGCCGCACCAGCAGCCGCGACCCAACCCAGAAGACGAGAGCATCCCGACGGCAGTGGTCGAGCCTGCGCGCCCGGAGCCAGCGCGTCGAGCGGCTGCGCCGCGTCCGGCGCCTGCGCCAGAGCCCGCACCGCGTCCCGCGGCTGCTGCTGCGCCGCAGGACGACTCCCCGCGCGGGGTCGGGGCGCTAGACGACGCCCCGCCGCGGCACGGACTCGGGCTGCTGGACTCCTGAGTCAGTCCTCAATGGCTCGATAAGCAGTCGACTCGAGCGCTTTGCATAGACAGTCGTTCTCGTGGCATCCGAATAAGGATACCCGGTAGGCGGCCCCAAGGTGTACAGCTTTTCCGCGGACTGTTCAGGGACTTAGGAGGATCTGGATGTACCCGTCTCGTTTTCACTACGAGGCTCCACGTTCGCTTGACGAAGCGTTCGGCGTTTTGCAGGCCTACGGTGACGAGGCGAAGATCCTCGCTGGAGGGCAAAGCCTCATCCCGCTTATCAAGCTGCGCTTCGCCGCGCCGGCCTGCATAGTCGATATCAACAATATTCCCGGTCTGGACTTCCACGAGGAGGACTCTGACGGATCGCTGAATATCGGTGCCCTGTGCCGGCACAGAACTCTGGAACGCTCCCCGTTGCTCCGGAGTAAGTACCCCACCATGTCGGCGACGGCGCCGCTCATCGCAGATCCCATGGTTCGTAACCGCGGCACCCTCGTCGGTTCGGTGTGCCACGCAGACCCACAGGGTGACTGGGCGTCGGTGATGTTGGCAATGGGCGGGGAGATCATCGCCCGGCGCGCTGATGGTAGCGAGCGCGCCATTCCGGTCTCACAGTTTGTGGTCGGTCCCTTCCAGAACGCCCTCGCGCAGGGCGAGATCGCGGTCCGGGCGCGGGTGCCTGCGGCGAGAGGCTCGCGTTCGGGTACGTATCTCAAGCTTGAGCGGCGGGTGGGCGACTTCGCGACCGTTGGTCTGGCCGTTGCACTGGAGTCCTCCGGCGGCACGATCAACCGGGCAGGCATTGCGCTTACCGGTGTCGGGCCGAACAACATCCAATGCACCGCGGCTGAGCAGTCACTCGCGGGCAAGTCGCTCAACGCCAGCACGATCGAGCAGGCAGCGCGACTGGCGGCGGAAGCGGCTCAACCCAAGACCGACGTAC
>JAICHZ010000106.1 GCA_025924655.1 Pseudonocardiaceae bacterium
CCGGGTTGCGTGACCGGTGGCTGAGTCGTCGGGGTGGCACGGCCGCTAGCTGAAAATCACCTCGGCTGGGTCCTTGTCGGGGCGCAGGCCTCGCCAGGCGGCGTGGCGCAACCGGCGGTCCGGGGTCAGCGTCCGGTACTCGACCTCGCCGACGAGTTGGGGGCGGACCCAGCGTGCCCGGCGGGCGTGCTCGCGGGGCACCGGCTCGTCGAACGGGCTACCCGGCTGTTCCAGAGCCGCGAGCCGGGTCAGCAGGTCGTCGAGCATCCAGTCGGTGAACCCGGTACCGACATCGCCGAGGTAGCGCAGCTTCGCCTCGTCGTCGTAGGCGCCCATCAGCAGCGCGCCGAGGGTGCCGGTGCGCCGGCCCGCCCCGGGCGTCCACCCGCATATGAGGACTTCCTGGGTGTGCAGCAGCGCGGTCTTCGTCCACGCCGGTGAGCGGCGACCGGGCTCATAACGCGAGGTCAACCGTTTGCCGACGACGCCTTCCAGACCATGCTGGTGGGCCACCTCGAGCAGTTGGCGGCCGTCTACGTCGGGGTACTGCGGCGGCACCCGGACCCGCGGTGAGGCACCGTCGACGGCCAGCTCCGCGAGCAGCTCCCGGCGCTGCTGGTAGCTCCGCGACAGCAGCCGATGGCCGTCGAGGTCCAGCAGGTCGAAGACGTAGTAAGAGATCGGGATGCGGTCCACCAACCACGAGTTCGGCGCGCGGACATGCATGCGCTGCTGGAGCAGCGCGAAATTCGGGAGCCCGGCCTCGTCGAGCGTCACGATCTCGCCATCGAGCAGCACTGGCCGGCCCCCGACCAGATCGCTGAGCACGGCCAGCTCGGGATACCCACCAGTGATGTCGTTGCCATTGCGGCTGTAGAGCCGCACCTGATCGCCGGCGGCCGCGGCAACAGCGCGCACGCCGTCCCACTTGAACTCGAACGCCCAGCCGGGCCCCGACGGTGGTTCGCCGGCTGTCGCCAGCATCGGTGCCACCGGCTCGGGCAGTGTTGTCGTCATCACCCCACAGCCTGCCCGTTTGCGTGCGCACCCGCGCGAGCGGTTGACGGATCGGGCTGGCGGGTAGATATAGCGCATCAGGCCACGGGGAGGACCGCCATGAACTCGCCCAGCGGGCCGCTAGCGGGGGCGGGCACTCCTCGGCGGCGGGAGCAGGAGCGGGCGTTGGCCGGCCGAGTTGGCTCGTGGCTGGCGTGGTGGGTCCTTCTTATGGCGATATGGATAATCCTGGACTGGTCACTCGATGTCGCCGAACTGTTGGTGGGAGCCGGGGTGGCCGCGGCTGGCGCCGTGGCCGCGGAGCTGGTCGGGCATCAGACCGGTTCGCATTTCCGCGCCCGCATCAAATGGCTGATCCCGTTGTTGCGCCTGCCCGGTCAGGTGATACGCGACACCGTCATTGTGTTTGCGGCCTTAGGGCGACTGCTGATTCGTGGGCAGCAGCCGGCCAGCGGATTCCTGGAGGTGCCCAAGGCGTGGGGTGATGAGTCCACAGTGGGGGTCAGCCGGCGGGTGCTGCTGGTGGGCGGCACTTCAGTGGCGCCTAACACCTTCGTGCTCGGGATGGACCGGGAACGTGACGTCATGGTGGTCCACCACCTGGTACTGCCGGCGCAGCGAGCAGCTCGATGAACAGCTTCGTAGCCGCCGCCATCGGCATGCTGCTGGGGGTGATCCCGTTGGGGATCGTCGCGTGGCGGGGCCCGGTAATGGAAGCGGTGGTGGCCTATGAGGCCATCAGCTCCATCATCGTCATGGTTCTGGTGCTCTTACCTCAGGGCTTCGGGCGTTCCGCGGAGTTCGAGCTACCCATTTTACTGGCCGTACTCGTGTTAGGCAGCGGCCTGGTGTTCGTGCGGTCTTTGGAACGTTGGCTATGACCGGCAGAGATATCGCCGCTGACGTCCTTCTTGGTCTGGCTGTGGCCGTTGTGTTGGTGGCGTCGCTAGGGGTGCTGGTGATGCGTGACGTCTACCAGAAGCTGCATTTCGTGACCCCGATCAGCCTCATCGCCCCCGCCTTGGTAGCCGTGGCCGTCCTGGTGCAGCAGGGCTATTCCGAAAACACCGTCGAAACCTGGCTAGCGCTGTTGTTCCTCTTCGTCGCAGGCCCGTTTCTGACCCACGCCACCATCCGTGCGGCCCGCATCCGGGAAACCGGGGACTGGCGCCTGAGAAACGACGACGGCGCACCATGATGACCGCGCTGCAGGTGACCCTCCTGGTGCTGGTGGCCGCCGGAGCGACGGCCGTGGTGCTCACCCGCGACCCGATCCGCCAGGTGGTGTCGGTCAGTATCTACGGGCTGCTGCTGGCCGTGCTGTTCATGGCGTTCCAGGCCCCGGATGTGACCCTGTCCGAGCTGACGGTGGGCGCGGTGGCGCTACCGCTGCTGCTGCTGTTGACGCTGGCCAAGGTCAGGAAGCAAGAGGAATGACGCCGCGCCAGCGCCGTTGGATCTTCCTCGTGGCAGGGGGCGGATTCCTCGCCTTCTACCTGTGGGGACTGATCGGGCTACCCGGGTTCGGCAATTACCCAGGGCCTTACGGCGACATCATCAACGCCATCGCCGTACCGCAGACCCATGCCACCGGCGTGGTGTCGGCGGTGAACTTCGAATACCGGGCCTTCGACACGTTGGGCGAGGAGTTCATCCTGTTCATCGCCGCCACCGGGGTGGCGACCGTGCTGCGTCACCTCCGCGAGGAGCGGGACACCTCCGCGGTGGATGAGGCCAAGAACCGGGATGTGCCGGCCACCAGTGACGCCATCGCAATGGTGACGCTGGCCTTCATCGGCCCCACCATCGTGGTCGGCTGGTATCTGGCCTCGCACGCCCAGACCAGCCCCTCAGGCGGCTTCCAAGGCGGCATCGTATTGGCCACCGCCTTTGTCCTGGTGTACCTGGCGGGCCAGTTCATCGTCTTCAAGCGGCTGAGCCCGATTGCGCTCACCGATGCCATCGAGGCGATCGGAGCCGGCAGCTTCGCCGCTGTCGGAATCGCCGCTCTCGCCCTGGGGGCCGCCTACCTGACCAACATCCTGCCGCTGGGTAGCACGCCGGGAGCGGTGAACTCCGCCGGAACGATCGCGCTGATCAGCTTCTTCGTCGGCGTCGAAGTGGCCGCTGCCTTCATTCTCATCATCGGCGAGCTACTCGAGCAGACCCTCATCGTCCGGGAAGGGGACCGGTAGGTGAGCATTTTTCCGTTCGTCGTGGTGGCCTGGGTATGTGCCGTCGGGCTTTACGGCATCATCACCAGCCGCCATCTGGTGCACCAGATCGTCTGCTTGATCGTGGTCCAGTCCTCCACCTACATCCTGCTGCTCGGGGTTGGCTACAAGACCGGGGCGGTGGCGCCCTACTTCTATGACATCCCGCTGAACACTCCGGCTGTGGACCCGGTCGTGCAGGCCCTGGCGTTGACCGACGTGGTAGTCGAAGCCGCCGTGACGGCGCTGCTGCTGGCCTTCGCGGTGCAAGCCCACAAGCGATTCGGGACGCTCGATCCCGAAGAGCTCCGGCAGTTCCAAGGCTGACCGTGGACTCCCTGCTGCCGCTGGCTGTGGCCGTCCCGCTGGTGGCAGCCGCCGGGATCTCGGCGTTGAATCCACTGTTCGGCCACCGGCGACGCGTTCTCGACGCGGTGGCCATACTCACCGCCGCCGCCGTCACCGGCCTACTCGTGGTCATCATGCTCAGCACCGCCGATGGCCAGCGGGTGTACTGGTTCGCCGGTTTCACCCCGTCGCACGGGGTGGCGCTGGGCATCGACTTCGCCGTCGACCAGCTCAACTCGGGCCTGGCCACGCTGACCGCCACGCTGGTCACCGCGGCGCTGGTGTTCTCCTGGCGGTACTTCGAGCGGGTCTCCACCTATTACCACGCCCTGATGCTGGTCTTTCTGGCCGGAATGGTCGGCTTCTGCCTGACCGGCGACATCTTCAACCTGTTCGTGTTCTTTGAGCTCATGGGGGTGGCGGCCTACGCCTTGACCGCTTACCGCCCCGAAGAGCGCGGCCCCCTCCAGGGAGCTCTCAACTTCGCCATCACCAACAGCGTGGGCGCTTATTTGTCGCTGTCCGGCATCGGCCTGATCTACGGCCGCACCGGCGCGCTGAACATGGCCCAGATCGGTCAGGCCATCACCGGTCACCGACCGGACGGCCTGGTGGTGGTGGCATTCGTGCTCATCCTGATGGGGCTGCTGACCAAGGCGTCGATCGTGCCGTTCCATTTCTGGCTTGCCGACGCCCACGCCGTCGCCCCCACCCCGGTGTGCGTGCTGTTCTCCGGGGTGATGGTCGAACTCGGTCTCTACGGCATCGCCCGGGTCTACTGGTCGATGTTCGGCGCCGGCCTCGGCCACCGGGACGCTATCACCGCCGTGCTGCTGGCGCTGGGCATCGCCACGGCCGTCGTCGGTGCGCTGTTCTGCTTCCGACAGCGCCACCTCAAACGCCTGCTGGCCTTCTCCACCATCAACCACGCCGGCCTGTTCCTGATCGGAATCGCGCTGCTCACCCCGCTGGGCCTAACCGGCGCGGCCGTGTACGTCATCGGCCACGGGTTGATCAAGGCCGCGCTGTTTTTATCCGTGGGCATCGTCTTGCATCGGCTGGGGTCGGTCAACGAGACCTTCCTGCACGGCCGGGGCCGGGGGCTACCGGTCACCGGTGTGGTGTTCGTTCTGGCCGCGCTGGCGCTGGCCGACCTTCCCCCGTTCGCGCTGTACCTGGGGGCGGGTTGGATCGGGCAAAGCGGCGACGCCCGCGAGCTGCACTGGATCACCGCAGTGATCATGACCACGTCGGTGCTGGTCGGGGCGGCCGTGCTCCGGGTTGCCGGTGGTGTCTTCTATGGGCTCGGCGACCCACCGTCGGAGGATCCCCAGATGGCTGAGGAGGCTTCCGAGGAGACTTCGGAGACCGACGAAGCCAAGAGCCGCACCCCGCTGTCCATGATCGTGCCGCCGGCCGTGCTGGTGGCTGCCGCGCTCGCCGTTGGGTTGCTCCCGCAGCTGGGAGACCTGGTCCAGGATGGCGCTGTCCGGTTCCAGGACCAGGCGGCCTACAACGCCACCGTCCTTGTCGGTGCCCACATCGCCCATCCGACGGCTCTGCTGGGCCCTGAGGACACCAGCGTCACCACCACCGACGTGGTCACCGGCGTGGGTACTGCCGTCGCGAGTCTCGTACTAGCTTTGATGGCCCTCTACTGGCGACGGCTGCCCGTACTGCGCCGGGGCTTCGAGCCCGGAGCCGGACTGGTCAGACCGATCCGACGGTTCCAGAGCGGGGTGGTCAACGACTACGTGACCTGGATGGTGGTGGGGCTAGCCTGCATCGGCGGGGCGCTGGCCTTCGCCATTCGCTGAACCGTTGGCGCCCGGGGCCGTGAGTGCGGCGCGTAAGGCCCCAAACACGTCGATCTCCCGGGACAACCGCAACGAGTCCTGGCACGGCGGCTGTATCCAGGTGATCGGCCCCTGTGCGGTCATGGTGGGTGGCAGCGTCAGCGCGCCGGTGACCTCATGCACGCTGGGCGGCCACGGCAGCATGGCCCCATACCGCTCCCCTACGAGCACGATGTGGTGCTCAGGCGAGTCCGGATGGGCCAGCACCGCCGGAGCGCAGCGGCGCGAGGTAAGGATCTGAGTCAGTTCTGCGCTCAGTGAGATCGGGATCGCAATGGCCGACGCCTCGCACTCCAGGCTCAACTGTATTTGATCACAGTGCTGGGTGACCGGCCAGCCCCACGCCTCGTAAGTCGCCGTGTCCACGTGATCAGCGCCTCCGCTTTCGGGCCTGTCCGGACTGTCCACGGGGGACGGCTGCGGCACCGCCGCCGCAGGCATAGCGCTCAGGTGGTGGATGACGCACGCGCTGCAGGGCATGCCTGCGCCGAGGGGCACCGCCTCAACCGAGTCAAGGCTCATCAGCGAGCCACACAACGTGTCGACCATGCCCGCCGCGCATCGGTCCCGCAGCGAAACCAGGTGCACGGTGCGGCCGACCTGGCCGGTCAGCCCGGCCCGGTAGCGAACCAGCATCACTGACCGGTCCGACATCACCGCCGCACCGGCACCTGATCCCCCCAGCCGGTTGGTATCACTCAACGCGCACCCTCGATGTGTGGAGGGAGGACGCGGCCGTCTCCAGCGCAACATCCCAGCCTCTCAACGCTGACTCAGCACGCGAGATCGTCGAAATCACCGTCCCTTGCACCAGCCAGAAAGGCAGCCATCTCGTCGCGGGCGAAGATCAATGCTGGACCGCTGGGGTGGCGTGAATTACGCACCGCCACGTCGCCGCTATCCAGCACCGCAGCCTCTACACAGTTGCCGAGTTGACCGCTACGCCGGCTCTTTCGCCACGTCACTCCGGCAAGATCCGCGGCCGACATGCCGTTGCGCTGCAACATCGAGCGATCTTCCGTCATGTACGGCGTCTGCACGTGCATAAGGGAGAAACTACCGCCTGCAGCTGCAGGCGTCAATGCACGTGCATCTGCGTGAAATGGCCACACAGCGGACAGGCTGTCTCCGGATGTAGCCTGGGCGGCAGGTGATGCCGCGCCGCTGCCACCGCACCCGCCGTACCCGGCGTACCCGGCGCGCGGCCATCCGCCTAGGGTCAACTCAGTCAGCTGCGAAGTGCGACGTTTGTGAGGTTCTCGATGCCCGGTACCGACGCCCCACTATCCGAGGATGCCGTACCTGTCTTTATCGACACGACCAAGGCGAGCATCGCCCGCGTGTACGACGCGGCTCTCAACGGCAAGGACAATTACGAGATCGACCGAGAGGTGTTGCGGCAAGTCGCCAAGGTCGCGCCCGAGGTCTGCCGGCTCGGAGTGGACAACCGTGATTTCCTGATTCGGGTAACCCGCTTCATCGCCAGCCAGACCGGCATCTCCCAGTTCCTCGACTGCGGCTCCGGGCTGCCCACGGCGGAGAACACTCACCAGGTCGCCCAGCGAATTCAGCCAGAGGCCCGCGTGGTGTACATCGACAACGACCCGGTGGTGCTCGCGCACGGAAGAGCGCTGCTTGAGGAGAACGATCAGACCCATTTCAGCGCTGCCGACATCTTCAAGCCAGAGCAGGTCGTCAATGACGCGGTTGTGCGCAAGTACCTTGACTTCTCTGAGCCGATCGCACTGTTCCAGATCGGGACACTGCACCACCACGACGGTGAACGCAGCCCGCAGAGCATCATGGCTGAGTACATCGATGCCCTCCCGTCAGGCTCCTACGTGGCACTGAGCCACTTCTTTGACCCTGAGACCATCCCCGAGTTGAGCGAGCTCGCCCAGAAGATGGAAAAGTTGTTCATGCACAGTCCGATGGGCAGCGGAAGGTTCCGCACCCGCGCCGAGATCGAGGGCATGTTCCCGGGTCTGGAACTGATCGAGCCCGGCCTGATCGAGTGCGTCAACTGGTGGCCTGACGGCCCCCGGATCAAACCACTTGACCCCGTGCAGCACTGCATCGTCGGAGCGGTCGGGCGCAAACCCTGATGGGTACTAACTAAATCTCAGTGCGCACCTTCATCAGCAATTGCCGGCTGTGGTCAGGAGTGTAGGCGTCCACTGTCAACCGATCGAAGACTCTGCCGTACAGCTCGGTATCAGATCGCTTGTCCAGGTACAGCGCGCCGGTGAGGTGCTCGATGTAGACCACATCCGGCAGTTCTGGCTCAGCGAAGCGCAGCGCGGTGAACGAGCCTTCGGCGGCATAGCCGCTGAACTGGTACGGCACCACCTGCACGGTGATGTTGGGACGCTTGGTCAGTTCGATGAGGTGCTCTACCTGGTCCAGTAGCACCCGCCTGCCGCCTATTGGCCGGTGCAGCACCGACTCGTCGATTACTGCCCACAGCTTGGGCGGATCTAGTCGGCTAAGCAGCGACTGTCGCCGCATCCGCATCCCGACCTGGCGTTGCAGGCTCTGGGCCCCCGCGGGAGACCAACCGTGGCTGATG
Organism: Pseudonocardiaceae bacterium; assembly: GCA_025924655.1. Classification (GTDB taxonomy): domain Bacteria; phylum Actinomycetota; class Actinomycetes; order Mycobacteriales; family Pseudonocardiaceae. The sequence goes on from JAICHZ010000106.1 coordinate 8,004, forward strand.
ATTCCTTTCGCGTAGTCCTCGGTCTGCAACAGGCCTGGGACGAACTGCTGCTCCCACGTCTGGATCCGGGAGGCCGACTCCTCCAGCCCGAGGTAATCCTGGAACCAGTCCGCCACCAGATCGATATAGCGATGCCACCAGCCCGGTTCGTTGGATCTCTTCACCATCTCGAGAAACGCCTCGCGCTTCTCGGCATCTGTCACTCCGTACATCGTGAGTAGATCGGTGACGTCGCGCGGCTTGAAGCTGACCCGGCCGAGTTCGAGACGGCTGATCTTAGACTCGGAACTACGGATTGCGAAGCCGGCCTCCGCCCGCGAGATCTCGGCGGCCTCGCGCAACCGGCGCAGCCGAGCACCCAACATGATGCGGCGGGCAGTGGGGCTACCACGCTGGTCGCCAACATCACCGGATGTCTCAAGGGGACCAATCGGCGCCACGCCAGACCTCCGAGGTAAACCAGCCGATCACTGACCGTATGAGCAGTAGAGCACGGCAAACGCTGCACCAGCTTACCTCGACGGAGCTAAGGCGGGCATTAACGACGACGGCGGATCAACCGGATGATCAGGTAAACCACGATGATCAGGTTAAGAGCCAGTCCACCCATCTTGAACCCGGTGGGATGCTTGAGCAGCTCCTGGACCTCGGGAAAGAGCAACAACGCCGTCGACACCACGGTGAGGTACTCGGCCCATTGTCGACGACGGAACAGGCCGTAGCCCTCCACCGCCTCCAAAACTCCGTATCCGATGGTGATCGACCCGTCTCGCTGGGCCTGGCGCCCTCCGAACCCGGCCAGCCGCGAGATCAGCCGGCCGGTCTCGTTGCGGCTCGGGTCGAGTCCGATCTGCTCCGCGAAGCGCCGTGCCGGATCCGCCCAATCCGTGTGGGTGTGGGTGACCAAGATCAGACCGACACCGATCAGGACCACCGCCCGAAGCGCCCGCTCCACCGCGAGCACCGGCAGCAACCGGCTCTGGTCTTGATCGCCGTGGCCCCGAGCCGACCGCGCCGGCGCGTTAAGCCTGCGTGATGGCTCTGCCGCTGACGCCATGACGACCGCCCTGTTCAGACTGCCACTGAGCACTGCGCGCCAACCTTATGGCGACGCCGCAACGCCGAGGGGGCTCGGCCGGACGGTGGCGACACTTCGTCCGGCCGAGCAGAGGGAGACTCAGCCGTTAAAAAAGTCCTTGACCTTCTCGGTGGCCTGCTTGATCTTGCTCCCGGCCTGGTCGACCTTTCCCTCAGCTTCGAGATGCTCGTCGCCGGTAGCCTTGCCGGCGGCCTCCTTGACCTTGCCCTTCAGCTCCTCGGCCTTGTTCGAGATCTTGTCTCCGATACCCATAGGTGCTCCTTCGTTAGATTCGGTTACCCAGTCAACGGGTCCTGCACGGTCAACTGTTCCTGCGGAGTAGACGTCGCAGCACCAGCAATACAGCCAGTAGAGCCACTACGGCTGGGATCGGCCGTTGCCGCACGGCCGCCATCACCTGGGTGAGACGTCCGACCACCGGCTCGGGGAGCTTCGCTACGGCCTGGTCAGCCAGATGCTTGGCCTGCTGCCTCGTCTCGTCGGCCTTGTCGCGCACCGCTTCAGTCCCGTTATGCAGGTGTTGCTGGATGTCTTGGATCTTGGCCTGCGCGGTGTCCTTGGCATCCCGCGCCTTGTCCTTGACCGCGGTGGGCAGATCGGCGGTGCGACTGTCGGACGTGATGGTCATCGCTGTGGGTCCTCTCCTGAGTGGCTCGAGATCCAACGTCGGTTGCAGCTAGTTACCCCGCATCGACTCACAGTAAACCTGTCTTACGGCTTTTGCCGCCGCGTCGCGTTCGCTGCGGCCTGTACTGCTGGGTCGGCCGCGGCGAACCACGACCAGTCCGCGGCTCGATCAGCTGCTACGCCCGGCGGCCGGGCGAACACCGCCGGACCCGTCCGGCTGACGGGGTATCGGCCCTTGGCTGGGGTATCAACGTCCGGGGGATCGACCGGTGGCGGCTCAGATTCGGCAGCCGGGAGATCAACGTTGATGCGCTCGCCACGGATCTGGTCATAGATAGGCGTTTGGCTCACGAGAGGACACCGTAGGGGCAGCGCCGCGGCGCTGGCATCAACATGGTGTGGACGGCGTGTGGATCACTATGTGGATCGATAGACCCGGGTGTGCACAAGCTGTGCACAGGGTGTGGATGCGGTGTGCGGCGGGGTCGTCAGGGCACGATGACGACTGGGCAGCGCGCGTGCCGGGTCAACCACACCGGTACCGACCCCGCGATTCGATGCACCCAGCGGGTTGGCGCACCGAGGACGATCGCATCGGCCCGGGTGTCAGCGGCCAGCTCGGCAAGCTGGCGCGCGGCATCGCCGCAGCGTTGCACCAGCTGCACCGTCAACCCAGTGGTATCGATGGTGTCGGCGAGTTCGGCGTGCAGCCAATCCAGCAACTCAGCGGGGTCCTCGGCGGGTGGGGTGAAACCGTAGTCAATCGAATAACAGGCCGGCGTTGGCCTGACGTGGACGAGCACCAAGGGCTGGGCCATCCGGCGCGCCATGCCAGCGGCGTAGGCAAGCGCATGCCGGCTGGCCGCAGACCCGTCATAACCCACCAGAATCGGGCGGGTCACCACCCCGGAGGTGGTCGGCTCGTGCGAGCGCGGGGCAGGAGTCGCGTCAGGCATGGCCGTCTCCGGCGATGGTGCGGGCGTGGACCGCCAATTATGTCGCGTTATGGAGCCGGGCCGCTACCCACTGCCGACCCTTCCACCCGACCGTGCCTGCTCCCAGGTGCTGGACCGCCGTAGGAATGCAGCTACCCGGCTCCAGTGTTAGCTTGGCTAAGCAACTATCTCCGCTGAGTTCGCCGAAAGTGGGTATCCATGACCGCGAACTACAAGTGGATCGTGCTATCAAACACGACGTTGGGCGTGTTGATGGCGACGATCAATGC
>JAICHZ010000107.1 GCA_025924655.1 Pseudonocardiaceae bacterium
GCAGTCAAGCCAAGAGTTCTGTTCCGAAGAACCCATACGTCTTGCATGTCGATCGCATTTAACTTTCGACTCAAATGCGAAATGGGTGTCCCTGGCACGCCGTCAATCGTGAACTCAGACTCTTCCTGTGCATTGATGTTAAAATCCCCGACAATGATCATGACGTTCTCCGGATGGTGGGCTTGCGTTACGAAAGCTACTAATTCATCGACCTGCTTGAGCTGGATTTTGAGCCGCTCTTCGTCTGACGGAATGCCCCCACCGGCGAGCAAATGCGTGCTATACACTTCAAGTTTTCCGCGTGGAAGCCCAAGGTTGATCTCGGCGAGGAGCACGCCTTTGTTTGTCCATGCACCAAAATCTCGGCAGCGGTTACCCCGTTCGTTGAAGACATGCTTTTTGGTCCGGGAGATCAAATCCATGCTAATGGTGAACAGTCCGCTGGTCGCTACTACAAAACCACCGGAGTCGTCAGGCCCACATGCAATGTGCGGTTCGCCGTTCCGCGTAAGAGATGCTGAGATCAGTCGCCGCTCTTCTTCTGAGAATACTTCGCAGAGTGCGGCGATATTATATTCATTCGCAATAACGCTGCCGATTTCTCGAGCGCGCGCTTTCAGGGCAGGCTTGGCTCCAAGGCGGATTAGGCCATCCGGCAAGGCGGAGATCAGAGTCCGCACTCCACTCTCAAGGGCAGCGCCAAGAATTGGAATACCTGCAAGGGTGCGATTGATAACGAAATCTTTAATGCGTAGCTCCAGTCCTGGGGCCAGGAAGGTGTTATAAAAAAGTAGCCGACGAGTGACCCTCTGCGCGTTGCGATGGCGATCAACAATGCTGCGTAACGAAAACGTCGTGGGACGAGATCCGGTCGGCCAGCGATGAATGTTAGCTAGGTCTCTGATACTCCTTGGAGGATCGACGGGATCCATGAGGCGTGCCAGGTCCCAAACAGAAGCGCTACACATCGTGTCATCCTAGCGTAGTCTGAGGTCACCTAGCGGAGGACTGACATCCTCGCTGCCTGCACGAAACGAGCGACCAGTTTCCCACGGCGATACTCGAACTGTGCATCCGAATGGAACGCCAGGTCCCCGACGAGGTCACCAACGCCCTTAAGACCGGGTCCGCCACTGCTCGAGAGTCTGGCCGACTGGCCGGGTCTGCCGGCTACCAATCCAGCTGGGAAACGCACATCAGGCAACTCGGCACCGGTAAGCGGTGGCTCATGACCGCCCTGCGCGGCCGCTGGCCTCTCGCACCCGCCACAACTGCCTCGTCCGCGCCCACGTGGGAATCGCCGAAGCTTTGTGACGGCGTTTCCTGAGTTGATCACGCGGCGACTTTGTCCTGGCCGTGGGGTCCTGAGGAGGTATCGTTCGCCTGTAGCGTACGTTCGAAAACGTCAAGCGAGACACTGAGCCAAGGAGTAATGCGATGCCTGAGACCGTCTCCGAAATCCTTGAGATAACAGATAGGAATGGTGTCAAGGCGATCATTTTAGATGCAGAGCGCAAGAGGGTTGAGCTAACGGCGCCAACAGCAGGGACAGTCATCCTTGGTCGTCACGGTGGGAGTGTTACCGTCCGGCCTCATGACAGATTCATGCCCGCGAAATTCGAAGTTTTGGACGAGAATGGCCAAACATGCTTTGAGGCAACGCTTCATCACCCTGCCGGAACTATTGTTACCGTTGGCGGCCAGGGAAGAACTGGGTTCATCCGCGTCCGGGACGGTGACGGGCACGATACTATCAGAATTCAGGGGGATGTGGGCGATATTGAACTCGCAGGCGGCGACTGTGCTGAGCTCTTTGCAGTAGACGCCCCAGGCGAATTAGAACCCGGAACCGTGATGGTCATCGCTGAAGACGGCCTCCGCCCGAGCAGCCGTCCGTATGACAAAAGAGTCGCTGGAGTATTGTCGGGTGTAGGAAGCGCGCGGCCCGGCATCCTGCTAGGCCGAGGACGTCACACAGCAACCCGCTCCAAGGTCTCACCCTTGGCCCTGGCCGGAAAGGTGTTTTGTAAGCTCGATGCCGGTCCCGCGATGATTGAGGTCGGAGACCTCCTCACCACGTCGCATACTCCTGGCCACGCCATGAAGGCCTCCAACCCCGGCGACTGTTTCGGCGCTATCCTCGGCAAGGCGCTTCGTCCGCTAGCCAGCGGAACCGCTGTCCTGCCCGTTCTCGTCGCGCTCCATTAGACCGTCAGCGCTGATTCAGAATTTGGTCGATGATTTGGTGCCCCGCGGCGGGACACCGATTAGCAGGGCGGGACCGTCGCGGCCCGGCGACACCCTTAGCCAGCCAACTTGCTGCGCAACGAGCTTGGACTCGACCCCTCGCCAGCCAACAGTCACGGGGACAAGACCAATCGGCGCAGGAGCGTCGCCGCGTGATCAGCAGGTCACCGATTTACAGAATGCTGGGGACTTCACCCCGTCCGGGAGAGCATCGAAGCCAACGTGGTGAAGATCGCCGCTTAACCGCCTACCTCACCGAGAGACGGTCGTCGGCTTCAGGTGTCCAGCCGGCGGTATAGCACCCTGATCACCCGATCGAATATGGCGGCCATTCCGGTCACGTCCGATGAAGGTTCCACCGAGCAGGAGCCGACGTAGTTGACCGCGTCGAACGGCGTGGTCGCGTGTTGCGGAGGCGTGCGTAGGCTCGGCTGACACCAGCGGGGAGCCGACTGCACAGCCGTACCAGTGTCAGCAGCAACTGCGACCGTCCCCATCCAGCCGGGGCGCATTCCCACCACGTGAACGTGCCGTGGTCCATGGCCGCCAACGAAGACGGCACCGTCGAGTCTGACGACGAGCTGCAGGCCGTCTACACCGGCGCCAGACTGGACGAGGGCGAGTCGACCGTCGTCTGATTTGAGGAAGTCCACCATGCTGATCGGCACGGCGCGAACGGTTGTGAGCCCGTCGACGGTGCCTTCGTGCGGCTACGCGATGGCACCGGGGAGTTCACCGGTGAGGTGGTGTTCTCGGCCGCGGACCAGTTCTAGTTCTTCGCAGCTTCCGGTCAGTGACCGTCCGTGCACTGCACCCCTCCGGCATCGGCGGCCCTCGTCACCGCCGACGGTCCAGGCCTGTTTCCGGTCGACGCCGAGGTGTCCTGAGCGCAGTCAGCGGGCTGAGTCGGGGAATGCCGGTGGTGTGGGGCAACGGAGGGGTCTTGGGGCCAAGGTCTATGTTTGGTTTCAACATTTTTGAGGGGATGGGTGCTTCGAAGGTGCGAGAAGCCTCTAAGTTGGACGCTAGGGCACGCAGGACGATGGCGCTCCTCTACCGGCGCTTGCTAGAGAGCGGCCTATGGCGGCACATTAGATCCGTGGGAGGCGCTCTGACAACAGGGGCTGGTGGCGCCCACTTCACAACTAGTGATAACCGAGCTTTTTTGCAGGACTTGCTGGCCACAGGGCGCTTCTGCCGGGATACACCGGGAGGCGGATTATTGCATCGCGGGCAGATCTCTGTGCGGGAGATCGCGGACGGAGCCGGTCTTCACCTTTCGCTTGCAGACAATAACCGCATATATGTTCACATCGACAGCGTGTGCCCCGCAGTTGGGGCTGCCGCCGACGGCACATGCCGCTACGATCGCATGCGATCTTTATCGCATATGCGCCGAGAGGTGTTTCCGCTAGTCATGCGGTCTCATCGCCCCAGCTCTCCGGAGAACAAAAGCCTGCGCCAGGCTCGTCTTGACCTTTATGACGCACAGCGAGCGTGGTGTGTAGCGGTGCAAGCCGGGCGCAAAGAAGAGTCATTGGAAGCAGGAGTAAGGCTAGCTGGTCTTCTTGCAGCACAGCGAGAGAACTCGTGGAAACGAGCCCAGAGGCTTTATCGGCAAGCGATTGACTCGGGACACGAGAATCTTGCACCGGCTGCCGCCTTTGGTCTGGGCATTCTGCTCGAAGAGTTAGAGGAAACGTCTCGAGCGCAAGAAGCCTACGAGCAGGCGATCGCTTCAGGTCACCCAGAGTTCGCCCCGCTCGCCGCCTATAGCCTCGGGATTCTCCTGGAGAGACTTGAAGACCTGGACCGCTCGAAAGAGGCCTATGAGCAATCCATCGCTTTCGGGCATCCGGAAATCACCTCCTGGGCGGCGTTGAAACTCGGCGACCTCTTGGCCCGTCAAGGAGATGACAAGAAGGCTCAGGAGACCTACGAGCTAGTGATCTTGCTGCGCCATCCAGGGTTCGCCTCCTTGGGCGCGCTCAACCTGGCCCGTCTTCTTAGGGATCGAGGGGAAAAGGACAGCGCCAAGGCAGCCTACGAGCGGGCTATTGCTTTGGGGCCCCCCGAGGTAGCTGCGACCGTTGCCGAAGAGCTTGCCGCTGTGCTCGAGGAAGCTGGAGAGCACAACAAGCCGCGAATGCTTGATCGAAGGTCCTTGGATCACCGGACGCCGGCGAATGTTCAGGAGCGAATAAATGAAGACCATCCAGCAGCTGATCAAGAGAGTCGAGGAGATCGAGGAGATGGAGGCTCTTGATCGATTCGCGAACCTCGTGCAAAAAGGTATTTCACGGATCGTTCCACAGGAATCGGCTCTGAAGGATCTGCTGAGCGGCACCTGGCTAGGTCGCCCGCTGCATCCGATACTCACTGACGCCGTGATTGGAGCCTGGGCGAGCGCCTTATTGCTTGACATCCTGGGTGGCAAGAGGGCGGAAAGAGCAGCGGACCAACTTGTCGCCATCGGCAATATGGCCGCGCTTCCCACCATCGCCGCCGGGCTGTCCGACTGGGCGGAGCTGTGGGGCGCACAGCAACGGCTGGGGTCCGTCCATGCTCTGGGCAACGCCACCGCTTTCTCCTTTCAGACCCTTTCCTTCTGGGCCCGTCGCAGCGGCAAGCGAAAAAGGGCGCGCCTTCTGTCACTTACCGCCATGGCCATCGCCGGAGCATCCGCCTACCTTGGTGGCCATCTCTCCTTCGTCAAGGGGGTGGGCGTAAATCAGACAGCGTTCGAGGAGTGGCCGCAGGAGTGGACGCCGGTAATCGCAGAGCAGGACCTGGCCGAGGACACCCTTACCCCCGCCAGAGCGGATGGCGTGCGCATCATGCTTTACAGAAAAGGTGAACAGCTCTATGCCCTATCGGACCGGTGCTCCCACCGTGGATGCCCGCTTCACCAGGGGCAGGTCAACGACTTGATGCTGGAATGCTCTTGTCACGGAAGCATTTTCCGGGTTTCAGACGGTGGAGTAGTAAGAGGACCCGCCACCGTGCCCGCCCCTACTTATGAGGTGCGGTATCAAGATGGAAAGGTAGAGGTCCGCCTTACAGTCCGCTGATGATTGCACGCCTACATCCGATGGCATGGCTTCCATCCACAGGTTCACCTGATACAGCAGTGAAAGCCATGCCCAAGATTGGGCGGGCTCAAACCGTGGCAGCCGCGCCGACTGTCTAAACCCTAGCCTCGCTGTACACGCGGGCATATTCCTGGTGGTCAGCTCAGTGTTGGCTTCGGGACAGGAGGACCACGACATGGTGCTCACGAAACGCCGCACTGCGCTGGTCGAGGCCCTCACGGTGAGGCGCCTGCGGTGGGCGATGAGGGTAATTTCCGTGCTTGTCGCGGTGACCGCGATCGCCGCGATGCTCATCGCCTGTGGCCGCGCATCACCACCTGATGCGCCCCCACTGCACCAGGTGGGCCAGATCCCACTTCCCGGCGACGGGTCACGCTTTGACTACGCCAGCCTCGACGCCGGCCGCGGGCTGCTGTTCATCGCCCACCTTGGCGCCAGTGAGGTGATCGAGGTCGACGTGCACGCCCGCCGGGTGGTGCGCACGATCACCGGGCTCCAGCAGGTCCATGGGGTGCTGGCCGTGCCGCAGCGCCACCAGGTCTATGCCACCGCCACCGGCAGCAACCAGATGGTCGCCCTCAACGAGGACTCCGGAGCGGAACTTGGGCGCGCGCCCACCGGTGACTACCCCGATGGCCTGGCCTACGACCCGGTGCACGCCACCGTGTGGACCACCAACGAATCCGGTGGGTCCGAGACCGTCATCGATGCGACCACTTATGCGGTGCGCGGTACCGTAGAACTCGGTGGCGAGGCCGGCAACGTCGCCTACGACCCCGGCAGCCGCACAATGCTCGTCGCCGTGCAATCCCAGAACAGTCTTGCAGTCATCGATCCGACCACACTGGCGATCCTGCGCCGGGTGCCGTTGCCCGGCTGCGACCATGATCACGGACTTGCCCTGGACCCTGTCGCACGGCTGGCGTTTATCGCCTGCGACGGCAACGCCGTCCTGCTCACCCTGGATCTGACCAACTGGCAGGTCACCGATACCCACGTCGTCGACCCTGCCCCCGACGTACTGGCCTATGATCCCGTCGCCTACCGCCTCCACCTCGCCGCCGAAAGCGGCTGGGTGATCACTCTGGACAACCATGACCGGCGGCTGGCCATCACCCACCGCGAGCACCTCGGCGATGGCGCGCACGTCGTCGCGGTGGACCCCACCACCGGCCACAGTTACTATCCACTCCCGACCGGACCCGGCGGCCATCCCACCCTGCTGGAGGAGACCACGCAATAGCACAAAAGCATCTGTGGGGGCGAGACGCTGCAGCGTTTTTTCTGAGTGGTGGCTTCGGTCGAGCCATCGTCACCGGCGCCGGGTTCGGCATTGGCACCGATCTTATTAATCCTGTTCAACTGACCGCGACGTCTTGTGTCGCACTATCGAAGTGCTCCGGGTCCGGGCGGGTTGTTGCCCGTTTCGCTCGTCCTCCCGACGGAAAAGTATGTGTCCATTCCCTCTTCCTTGTGACCGTCGACTGGACAGTACATCTCGTAGCTGCCAGGTTGGAGCGTCACCGTGAGCTTCGCGGACTGACCTGACTGGACAATCGGGGTGCGCTTGCCGGGCACGTCCGGTCCGGCGAGCTCGATGGCGTGCTCCATCTGACCGGCGTTGACCGCGATGAACGTGTAGGTCCCCGGCGTGAAGTTCTGTTGGGGCAGCGCCAGATGGAACTCGCTCATGCGCACCGTTACCTGGCTTCCGGCCGATTGGTCGCTCGGCGGGCCGCTGGCTGGGGCAGTCGCGGTCCCGCTGCTGCCGCACGCCGCCACCGCGAAGGTGAGAACGGCAGCGGCCATGCCAAGTCGCCGGCTACCCACGCCGTGTCGCCTCCGGGTGCCCAGGACGTTCGCCTGCATAATCCACCTCCGGTGCGGTCGGCTACGTATGTGGTGACATGTACAAGATCCTCGGCGAAGGGGATCGCTCCCGGATCGACCGTCACCAGATTGTGACGCGAGCTGCGGGGTTTTTCGCTCGAAGGGTGGCCCGGCATGGTTTCGTAGGTGACCTCAATGTCACCGACGATGGTGAAGGCTCTTGGTGCCGGTGTAGTGCAGGCGCACGTTGTGCTTGGCCCACCGCACCCCGAACTCCTCGCCTGCGGGTGGACAGCTCCCCGCCCAGATCCGAGATGCCCCGGTCGTAGGGGTCGTGTCCGGCGTCGGTCCGCCGCAGGTTGACCGCGCTGTCGGCTATCCATTCCCTGTCGGGGTAGAAGTCTCGCGCTCGCGGATCGAGGAAGCTCTACTACCACGAGGACGGCGTCCGGATTCCGGGCCCCGGGATCGTGATGATCGGCGAGATCGAGTCCGGACTCGACGTCATCACCGGCGCCAGCGACGACCTGCGCAGACCCGACATCCGACACCCGACCTCACCAATCCGAGCTTGCATCACCGACATCTCGACCAGAAGGAGCACACCATGCGTGGTGTAGTCATGCACGCACCCGGCGACGTTCGCGTGGAAGACCGCGACGACCCGACCATCATCGCCCCGACCGACGCGATCATCCGCGTCTCGGCGACCTGCATCTGCGGTTCAGACCTGTGGCCTTACCATGGGATCGAGCACGTGCACGAGCCCGCAGCGATGGGGCACGAGTACGTGGGGATCGTCGAAGAGGTCGGCAGCGAGGTCAAGAAGATCACGCCGGGCCAGTTCGTGGTTGGCTCGTTCTTCGCCTCCGACAACACGTGTGAGATCTGCCAGGCGGGCTATCACAGCTCGTGCATCAACCGGAAACTCGTGGGCTCTATCGGAACGCAGGCCCAGCTGGCGCGCATTCCTCTTGCCGATGGCACGCTGGTCGCCACCCCCGAGCTGCCGCCGGCGGATTTGATTCCGAGCCTGCTGGCCGCCTCCGATGTGCTCGGCACCGGCTGGTTCGGTGCGGTGGCGGCCGAGGCCGGCCCGGGCAAGATGGTCGCGGTCGTCGGTGACGGGGCGGTCGGGCTCCTCGCGGTCCTGGCCGCCAAGCAGCTCGGCGCGCAGCGGATCATCGCGATGAGCCGTCACGAGCCCCCGCCAGAAGCTCGCCCGCGAGTACGGTGCCACCGACATCGTCGAAGAACGGGGTGACGCGGGCGTAGCCAAGATCAAGGAACTGACCGGCGGGCTCGGCGCCCACAGCGTCATCGAGGCGGTCGGAACCCAGGAGTCGATGATGCAGGCCATCCGCTCCACCCGCCCGGGCGGACACGTCGGCTACGTCGGCGTCGCCCACAACGTGCAGCTGCCCGGCGAAGAGCTGTTCTTCTCCCACGTGCACCTACACGGCGGCCCGGCCCCGGTGCGCCGCTTCCTGCCCGAGCTGATCGACCTGATCTGGCGCCGCAAGATCAATCCCGGCAAGGTCTTCGATCTCACCCTCCCACTGGAGCAGGCAGCCGAGGGGTACAAAGCAATGGACGAGCGCCGCGCCATCAAGACACTGCTCACCCTCTGATCACAAGCAGTACGGACGAGGAACGGAAAGCGAGCACCTCATGCAGGTCACCCAGAGCAGCATTGACACCCTGAAGGGTCCCGACGACTGGTTCACCGGCGACATCTACATCGACGCCGTCGCCGCGCCCGCCGGCAGCTCAACGTTCGGCGCAGCCGCCGTGCACTTCACGCCCGGGGCGCGCACCGCCTGGCATACGCACCCGCACGGCCAGACGATCTTCGTCACCGAGGGCGTGGGCCTGTGCCAGCGCGAGGGTGGCCCGGTCGAGATCATCCGTCCTGGCGACCGCGTGTTCTTCGAGCCAGAGGAGAACCACTGGCACGGCGCGGCCCCGAACCGGTTCATGACCCACATCGCCATGCAACAGAACGACGAGTCCGGCAGCCCCGTCACCTGGGGCCGACACGTCACCGACGAGGAGTACGGCGTTTCGCCGACGAACCCCGAATGACGACGCTATCGCCTACGCCGTGGTTGTTGACGCTTTCACCCAGCCCGGACCCGCTGACCCGTCAAGAATCGACCGCAGCGTGTGCGGCCAGCTGTTCCTGCCCGGCGTGCCTCCGCTGCGCTGCTACGCCCAGCCGCAAGCCTGCTCCGGTAGAGAAGGGGCCAAGGGCGCCCACGCGGTCAGGACTCCTACTCGCTGTTGAACGGCGTCAGGCAGTGCGCATGGATTCAGGAGCTGGGTGAGGGCCGAGGCCCTGCCTTGGCGTTTGGTCGCGCGGCCTGCCTGTCTTGCTTCGCCTGCTCTCTGATCCTGGATTCTTGGGCTTTGCTCGTTGAGCGGTACTCCGCTCGCTGTGTTTGGAGCTCACGTTGCCGGTCAATCTTGGATTGCCGGTCCCCAGGATCGGGGATCTTGCGCTGCGGACGGTCGGTATCGGTCGTCGGCGATTCCGCCTTTTCCGCGTGGGAGTCGGTAGGGATGGTCCAGTATCCAGCATCTTCGGTCGCCACCGTTGATGAGGACGGCGATGATCGCGGTGGTGACGACACCGGCCCGTGATCCGGCGCGGGCGGCGGAGCAGCCGGAGCTGGCAAGACACGATGGGCTGCCGGCAAAGGTTGTTGATGTGCGGACGCTGGAGGGGGATCTGGGGAGTACGCCTCGGCCGGTGCCTGCGGGGCAAACCCTGCCGGTGCGTCGCTGGGTGCAACGGTTACTGGATGCTCGTCTCTGACCGCGGGCATTGCCGGAGCCGGTAACCGGCCTGGGGCGAGTCCGGCAACTGGTAGCTCGGTGGGCGACGAGGTGGTCAACATGGTTATCCCGCCCATGACGAGCACCAGCGCGGCACTTGCCGCCAGAGCGGCCACGGCTCCCGGCGTCCCGACTACCAGTCCGGCCCCCCGACTGGCCCACCGCCGTGGGCCGCGGGTGTACCCAGACTGCCGTGCCGGGGCGGGAAGCAGCTTGCCATCTTGATTCAGCTCATTCATCGGCGTGACCGGCTGATCAGTGATGGCAGCTGCAGGTGGCGCCGAGCTGGTGACGGGCTGGAAAAGGTCTGCGACCTGGCGTGTGCGTGGGGAGGTTGAGGGGTTCGAGCAGCTCACAAAGACGCGGTCACCCACACTGAAGTCAGTGCACCGGGCAGACCCCTGCGGTGCGGAGTCGGAAACACCAGACGACTGGTTTGTAGTCACTGCTGCCTAGCCTCTCTTGCAGTTCACCGGTGATAGGCGTCGGTCAACTACTCTCCGTGCTCAACCGATTACGGCACTCACACACAGATCGCTCCGTCAAGCCATGCCGTTACGCCACTCGGACCGGACCGTTGGAGCTTGCGCTGCTGGAGCGGTGGCACACGCGCGAACCCTGCCCACCACGGCACGGACAGGCGCCGCCTGAGCAGCGGTTTAGATGAAAGCGGACATTCCGGTGACTGCTCTGCCCACGATCAGTGATTGGACGGTGTCGGTGCCTTCGTACGTGTACACGGCTTCCATGTCGGCGTGGTGACTTCGGTGCGATCGACGACGGAGCCGCCGACGTCGCCATGGCCGTCCTCGTCCCGCGCCCACACCAGCACCAGGTCCGCGATCGTGCCATTGCCAATCCAGCGCTTGGCCCCATTGAGAACCCAGTAGTCACCATCGCGGCGGGCACGGGTTTCCAGCCGGC
>JAICHZ010000108.1 GCA_025924655.1 Pseudonocardiaceae bacterium
ACGAGTTCGCCTGCGCTGTCGATGTGGGCGACGGCGAAGAGTCCGTCGTTGCGGACGAACAGGATGTCTGTTCCGACGGGCACGATGTGGGTCCAGTCGATGGTGGCGTCGTCGCCTACCTGGGTTTCGACGAGTTCGCCTGCGCTGTCGATGTGGGCGACGGCGAATAGTCCGTCGTTGCGGACGAACAGAACGTCCCTCATATCATCTCCTCTGGGGTCAAGACGTAGCCGGCCGCGGTCAGGTTCGGGTGAGGGCACGAATCCGAGGCGCCGCGTCCGGCCAGCCCGTGAGCAGCTCGGCGCGACGGCCGAGGCGAAAAGCCGACCACGTGAAGGGAGGCGCCATGGTAGTGCCCGCCAGCGTCCACTCGCCGAGCGGGCTGGAGCCTTGCCACACCGCTGCGGGCACGACGATCTGCGGCCTCTCTCCCTCCGCAAGGTCGGGTCCAAGGATCGGTTGTTCGATCTGTCCTCCCGGATGTAGCAGCAGCATCCGCAGTGGCGATCCGGCGTACCAGTGGTAGGCCTCAACGCCGTCTAGCGCGTGCAGTGCCGAAAAGTCGGGTGCGAGCAGCATGAAGTAGATCACCGAGCTGTGCGCATCGGCGTAGGTCCGGCGAAAGAGGCCGCCTTCCTTCGGTAGCCGTTCTAATCCAAGCAGTTGCGCGACGCGCTCGCCGTCGGCCCGTTTGCCCACCTTCGGTGTCGTCAGCAGACTACGTCGGCTGCGACAGCACGGGATTCGGTGACGGCGAGACCAGGACGCCGATGCACTCGGTATGGCGGCTCATTCGCTGATCGAGCCGCCCGGCTGGCACGCTTCGCCGGGACGCGTGGACCGCTCCGATCGCCCCTGAGGTCGGCTGGGGCACCGGCTGCGCCGCCGCCCGAGTCTGGACCATCCACGCGATAGCCGGCGTCGACTCCAGCATCAGGAACGCTGCCAACACCACGAGCTGGGGCACCCCACGTGCGAGACCCAGCGCGCCGAGGACGACGCCGCCAGCTCCGCGAAGGACGTGACCGGTCGCCCACACCATCCCAGGGTTGGACCGGGTCATCCAGCGACCAGCGAGGAGATACAAGCCGATCCCGACCAGCCCGGACACGGTGAGCATCGCCGATGTCTGCGTCTCCATCATGGTCATACTGCCGAGCAGTTGGGCGACGACCGGAACGACGAACAGCGACAGCAACAGCGTTCTCCACGGCACTGCGGTGCGCGAAGGTCCGATTGCCGCTATAGGTTTCATTTCATTTTGGTCGCATTGCCGGATTCGTCCAGCGGCACATCGACTGGTCGACCACACCAGCACACCGAGCAACCCAAGGACCAAGCTGCCGACTCGAAACTGGGTATCGAATGACAGCTTTTCTGTCGCCATCACTGCGAGTACGATGCCCCCCGCAATTTTGCCCAAGTCCAGATTCAGCTGCAGCCAGGTCAGCTGTCGGGTCTGAAAATCCGCGGGTAGATCGCTGGCCAGGATGAACATGGGTGCTGCGACCGCCACCGCCGCCGCGCCGACGCCCATCACGGCGATGGCAAGCACAATCGCCCACGAGCCACCGTGGGATAGCGCCAGCGTCATCAGCCCCAAGGCCATCCCTGCCATGCCCAGCGCCTGCACCAGCCGGTGCGCGCGGCGACGCGCCGCGACCCGCGCGATCGACGGCCCCAGCAGCGCGAACAGTCCGGCCATCGACATCGCTACCCACACGTCGGTGGTTGATCCTCCGGCCGCGAGCACGTAAGAAGGCAGCAGCACTGGAAGAAAGCAGTTGAAAGCCACCCCGAGGGCAAGGTTGGACGTCATCCACCATTCGAACGGCTGGGCATCACCATCGACGGTGCTAGCCTGCTCGACCATAGCATCGGACATTACCTTAAGAGCACCTCGAAAGGACCGCGAGTGGGCACCTTGGCATTGTTGCCAACATTACATCAGCCCACCGATGCCGAGGCCGTCCGATTCGGGCAGCGGTCAGTAACCTATTGGGAGCTGCGTGTTGTGACGGCGGCACTTGCGGGTCAACTGTCCGATGTCCGACGAGTCGCTATCTGGGCGCAACCGGAGGTTGAGACATGCGTCGCGATCGTCGCTGCGCTCGCTGCCGGAGTGCCTGCGGTACCCATTAATCCCAAGCTCGGTACCCGGGAGCTGCAGCACGTCATCTCCGACGCGATCCCTGATCTCGTACTGGCTGCCCCGCACGCTGTGCTGCCCGAGGCGCTGCACCCAATACCGCGGCTCAGCGTCGACCTGCAGGCGCAGGGCGCGGCGATACCGCCTGAGCCGGGTCCCGAATGGCCGGCACTGATCATCTACACCTCAGGCACCACTGGGCCGCCCAAAGGCGTGGTACTGCCGCGTCGCGCGATCGCCGCGGACATCGACGCGCTGGCCGAAGCCTGGGCATGGACGGCCCGGGACGTCCTGGTACACGCGCTACCACTGTCACACGTGCACGGCCTCGTGCTCGGTATGCTCGGGCCGCTGCGGCTTGGGGGAGCAGTGCACCATCTGGGCTCCTTTTCGATCGACGGGGTGGTCCGGGAGCTAGCTGGCTCTGCGACGATGCTGTTCGGGGTGCCGACGATGTACCACCGGTTGGCCGCAGCCGCTGAACACGATTCCGAGGTTGCCGCGGCGCTGAGCCGAGCCCGGCTGCTCGTCTCGGGCTCCGCGGCGCTGTCGGTCTCCGACCACCAGCGGATCGCGTCGACCACCGGCCAGCAGGTTGCGCAGCGGTACGGGATGACCGAGTCGCTGATCACCTGCGCGGTCCGCGCCGAAGGACCGCGCGAGCCGGGCAGTGTCGGGCCGCCATTGAACGGAGTCCGGCTTCGCCTGGTGGACGACCAGGGCGACACACTCGAGGTAGCAGACACCGTCGGCGAGATCGAAGTGGCCGGCCCGACGCTGTTCCTGGGCTACCTCAACCGACCCGACGCCACCGCCGAGGCGATGCACGATGGCTGGTTTCGCACCGGCGATGTTGCCACCCGCAGCGCGGACGGTCACCTGCGGATAGTCGGACGCCGTAGCACGGATCTGATTTCCAGCGGCGGATACAAGATCGGTGCGGGAGAGATCGAAGACGCCTTGCTAGAGCATCCTGGGGTCGCCGAGGCGGCGGTAACCGGTGAACCGGATCCAGACCTTGGGGAGCGGCTCGTCGCCTGGGTCGTCGCGGCCGGCGATCCACCGCCCGCCGCGGAGGAACTCGCCGAGCACGTCGCGGGGCTGCTCGCACCACACAAGCGACCGCGGGTGGTGCGCTTTCTGGCTGCGTTACCTCGCAATGACATGGGCAAGGTTCGCAAGGCCGAGCTCCGTCTTAGCCGGCTGCAGTAGGGTGTCCGCTCCAGTCCGGACATCTGAAGGGTCGATCAGTGGGCGCAGCACGGGCGGTCGGATTGCTGCTCGGAGTCGCAGCCGACGCGGCCTTCGGCGATCCACGCCGCCGCCACCCGGTAGCTGCTTTCGGGCGGCTCGCCATGACCGCCGAACGCGCCTGCTACGCCGAAACCCGGCTGGCTGGGCTGGTCTACACCGCAACCCTGGTCGGTGCTGCGTCAGCGGTCGGTGGTGTCGCGGAACGGGCCGGGCGCGGAAGGGCCCCCGTGCAGGTAGTTGGTACGGCGCTGGCGACCTGGATGGTGCTGGGTGGCGCCTCGCTGGTTGAGGAAGGCGCTGCGATGGCTCGGGCGTTGGACGCCGGGGATCTCGATGTTGCTCGGAGCCGCCTACCGCACCTGTGCGGGCGCGACCCGGCCAGTCTGGACCTGGCCACGATGGCCCGGGCCAGCGTGGAGTCGGTTGCCGAGAACACCTCAGATGCCGTCGTCGCCCCGCTGGTCTGGGGGGCGGTGGCGGGAGTGCCCGGGCTGCTGGCCTACCGGGCGGTCAACACCTTGGATGCGATGGTCGGGTACCGCTCGCCGCGCTACCGCCGCTTCGGGTGGGCCGCGGCACGGCTGGATGACCTGGCCAACCTGCTGCCCTCGCGGCTCGCCGCCGCGCTGACCACCCTGTGCGCGCCGCTGGTCGGCGGATCGGCCAGCGGGGCGTGGCAAGCCTGGCGACGCGACGCGGCGGCGCATCCCAGCCCCAATGCCGGGCAGGTAGAGGCGGCGTTCGCGGGCGCGCTGGAGATACGGTTGGGGGGGCGAACGGTCTACCCGCATGGCGCTGAACAGCGTCCGGTACTGGGCCACGGCCGCACCCCGGATGCTGGTGACGTCACCCGGGGAGTGGAGCTGTCCCGCGTTACCGGGCTCGCGGCTGCGGCACTATGCGCGACGCTGGCCGCGGTGACTCAGCGGCCGTACCGGTCGGCGAGCGCGGCCATCGGTGGATCGTGTGGATCGTCCTCATCCCGTGACCACTTGTCCTCACGGCGCCCTTCGGTCCCTTCCCGCCAGGCGAAGTAGGCCAGCCCCAGCGGGGCCATCGTGCCGAAAGCGAGCCACTCCAGCGCATAGGGAAAAGATGGGCCCGCGTCCAACTGCGGCAGTGGCAGCGCGGACAGCACCCCGGGGGCACCGTCGACCAGCTGAAGGTAACCCGGTTCCAGTCGCACTCTGGTTGCGGCACTCACCGTCCGGCTACTCGCCGCGTACACCTGCCGATGCCCGTCTTGGTGCACGACTTCGCCGTTCTGCGGGTCCAGCTCGTCGGCTCGCAACCGGCCGGTCACGGTCACCTCGCCGCCCGGCACCGCCGGATAGTCAGGTATCCGCACGCCCTCTGCCGGGCGAAGATAGCCACGGTCGACCAGAATGTTCGATCCGTCCGCCAGCCGAAGCGGAACCAGCACCTCGTAGGCCGGCTCGCCCTGGACGGTGCGCAGCCGGACCACCATCTCAGCGTCGGGCAGGTAGTAGCCGGTGGCCTCGACTTGGCGCCACTCGGTGTTCTGGGTTGGCGCAGCGTGGGCCGCCAGGACGCTGCGCAACGGCTGTGGCGGGATGCTGAAGGAGCGTTCGATCGCGCTGTTGGTATCCGCACGTTGAGCCGCGCGACGAAACTGCCACGGCGCGAGCACAGTGAATGCCGCCACAGCGAAGCAAATCACTACCGCCGTCAGCGCCAACCAACCCGGGCGCAGCAGGAACCGCCACCGCATATCACCACGGTAGCCGGTGCTCATCCACACGCTCATCCCAATGCCGCCCGCGCGGCCGCTACCGCGCTGCTGCCGTAGCCGCCACCGAACAACACCGCGTGTACCAGCAAGGGGAACAACTGGTGCAGCGAGACACGCTGTTGCCACCCGGACGCCAGCGGCGCGACGTCGGTGTAGGCGGCGAGCAACCGCTCCAGATGCGGGCAGCCGAACAGCGCGAGCATCGCCAGGTCTGTTTCGCGGTGCCCGCCGTGCGCGGCCGGATCGAGTAGCCACAACCGTCCGTCAAAGCCAGCGTGGACATTGCCAGCCCACAGATCGCCATGCAGCCTCGCCGGCGGTTCAGTTGGTCCGGCCAGCTCGTCGACCTGTTCGCACACGCTATGCACCACACGGGCCCCGCCGGCATCCAGCGCCCCGCCGTCCACCGCGCTGCGCAGATAAGGCAACACACGTTGCTCGGCGTACCACTGCGGCCAGTGCGGGGCCGTGACGTTGGCCATCGGCGCGGCACCGATCCACGCCTGCTGGGAGCCTCCAGGAGGTGCGGCGCCGAAGGCCGCAGCGCCTGCGGCGTGCAGCGTGGCGAGCTGACGCCCGAGCCGCTCGGCGGCGGCGCCATCCGTTCGGCCGGCCGGGATGTATTCGGTGACCAGCCATTGCTCGTCATGTCCGTGCACCTGCGGTACCGGCGGCCCGTCGGGTACCCGAAGCCAGCGCAGGCCCGCCGCCTCAGCCATCGCCTGCCCTGGTCGTGCCCGCTTGGCCACTACGGTGCGCCCGTCGCCCAACTCCAGGCGCCAGATGACGCCATGGGGCGCTGCGGTCCGCACCGGCTGACCGGTGATCGCGGCGACGGACTCGGCAGGGGTGATCATGTCGGCGTCAGGCCCGTTCCCGTACCCACGCCAACAACCCGGGCACCGCCGCGCGCACCATGCTCAGCACGTCGTCGAAGCCGTGTTTGCCACCGTAGTACGGGTCGGGCACGTCGAGAGCCTGACCAGCAGCCCGGTCGAACGATCGCAACAACACCACTCGCTGCGGTTCGGCGACCAGCCGGCGCAGAGTCGCAAGATGCCCGGTGTCCAGCGCGATCAGCAGGTCGGCGGACAAGTGCTGTGCGCCGAGCTGTGCGGCGACATGCTTACAGGGGTAGCCAGCCCGGCGCAGCGCCTGGGCGGTTCGCGGATCGACAGGACTGCCGACGTGCCAACCCCCGGTTCCCGCGCTACTCACGCGCACCCGGTCGGCCAGGCCTTCCCGGCGCAACGCGTCGGCGAAGACGATCTCGGCCATCGGAGAGCGGCAGATATTCCCGGTACACACAAAGCACACGTGATAACGCGCGGAGCTTCCCACGTCGCCCAGTGTGGCCGATGTCGCTTGGCCACGGTGAGCGTCAGCTGCGACCGGCGGTTCCGTACGGCTACTGGGCAGCGGCTACCCGGGCCAGCCGGCGGGTGCTTGGCCAGCGGACGTCGTGCGCCCAGCCGAACTTCTCGAAAATCCAGATAAGGCGGGCGGTCATGTCGAGCTGGCCGCGGCGGACGCCGTGACGGGCACACGTCGGATCAGCGTGGTGCAGGTTGTGCCAGGACTCTCCCATGGACAGGACGGCCAGCGGCCAGAAGTTGGTAGAGCGGTCGCGCTGCGTGAACGGTCGGTTCCCGATCATGTGGCAGATCGAGTTGGTTGACCAGGTGACGTGGTGCAGGGCGGCGATGCGGACGAGTCCGGCCCAGAAGAACGCGGTCAGCGCACCCCACCAGGACCAACTGATGAGGCCCCCGAGCAGGACCGGCATTGTCAGGCTAAGCGTCGACCATCCTACGTTCTGCTGGTTCACCCGGCGGATATCAGGATCGGCGAGCAGGTCGGGGGCAAAACGGTGAATATTGGTCTTGTCCTTGTAAAACAGCCAGCCGAGATGGGCATGCCAAAAGCCCCTGACCACCGCTGCAGCGGACGTGCCGAAAAGCCATGGTGAGTGCGGATCGCCCTCTTTGTCGGTGAAGATGTGGTGGCGGCGATGGTCGGCGACCCACGTGATGATCGAGCCCTGGAAGGCCATGCTGCCCGCGACCGCGAGCGCGATCCGAAGGGCACGGTTGGCTTTGAAGGACCGGTGGGTGAAGTAGCGATGGAAGCCGGCGGTCACGCCGAGGCCGCCCAGTAAATAGAAGAATCCGGCCAAAACGATGTCAATCCAGGTCAGGCCCCAACCCCAGGCGAAAGGGACGGCGGCGATCAGGGCGAGCGTCGGCACTGCGATGAACAGCGTAACGAGGAACTGCTCGCTGCCGAGGCGGCGACCGTGCAAAATCGGGCGGGTTCCGGCGCGGATACCGCGGCTGGAGATCAGTCCGGGATCGTCGTCACTCATCGTCAAGGTTCCTCAGGTCATCATCACAAACGGCGGCGCTTTACGCCGCGACGGTACTCGATGACGCGTTCGCCGCGGTACTGCGAGCCAGTTATCCCTCCCGAGTATGGCCTCGCGCGACTTGACAAACAGGGATGGATCTGTAGTCGACGGAAGTCGGCGTTGCCGCCCGCGGATGTGCCGTCAGTAGCAACTTTCTCGTGAAGTTGCCGCGTGCGGCACATAAGCAAAGCACTACCGCACAGCACCTGCGGGGCGTATGTGACGCATGTGGCGACGTATCCGTGCCCGGGTATAGCTGCCGTCCACGCCCCTGAGTACGCGATAGCGTGAATGTCCACATGAACCAGTTGCTGCGTCACCACGGCGATGTCGACGCCGCACCGGGGTTGCTCGACTTCGCAGTGAACGTGTGTGGCGGGCAACCTCCGGCGTGGCTGCGCGAGCGGCTGATCGCGGCGTTGGACGGGCTCGGCCGCTATCCCTCCGCTGCGCAGGACGCCGCCACCCGCGCCGCGGTGGCCGCCCGGCACGATCGCGACCCCGCTGAGGTACTGATACTTGCTGGGGTGGCGGAGGGTTTCGCGCTCTTGCCCGCGCTGGCGCCCCGGTCAGCGGTGGTCGTGCACCCGTCGTTCACCGAACCAGAGGTGGCGCTGCGCCGGGCGGGCATCACGGTAAGACGAGTGTTCACCGATACCGCACACCGATTGCAGCCCGAACGGATTCCCGGCGACGCCGATCTGCTAGTGCTCGGCAACCCCACCAACCCGACGTCGGTGCTGCATCCAGCCGAGGTGCTGCGCGCGCTGGCCCGGCCAGGACGGGTGCTCGTCGTGGATGAGGCCTTCGCCGATGCGGTCCCCGGGGAGCGGGAATCGTTGGCAGCCGATCGTCACACTCCTGGCCTGCTGGTGTTTCGCAGTCTCACCAAGACCTGGGCACTGCCGGGGCTGCGGGCTGGCTACGCGCTGGGCGCGCCCGATCTACTGGCCCGGCTGGCGGCGCCGCGGCCGCCATGGCCGGTCGGCACGCTGGTATTGGAGGCGGTGCGGGCCTGCAGTGCCCCCGCGGCAGTCGCCGAAGCCACTGCCGCGGCCGGGCAGATCGTGCAGAACCGTCAGTGGATGGTTCAGCAGCTGGCCGGCCTGCCCGGCGTCACGATTCACCAGCCAGCCGCAGCACCGTTCCTATTACTGCACGTGCCTGGAGGTGAGCGGATCCGCACCATCTTGGCCGACGCCGGCATCGCCGTCCGTCGCGCGGACACCTTCCCGGGCTTGTCCCCGGACCACCTGCGCATCACGGTGCGCCCGGCTGAGATCGCTCGTGTGCTCGTAGCCGCCCTGCGGGCTGCCCTGTCATGAACGCTTATGACCGCCGACGCCATTCGGAGCCGAATCGCGGCTCGTGACCGTCCCGGTATCGCCGTTCGGAGCCGAATGGCGATACGTCGGCGCGCGGCCCTCGGCGGTACGGTCAATGTCCGCAACTAACTTGGGAGGCTCACGCGGTGAACGCCGATCCCGCCGCACAACGCCGGCTGCTTGACCTGGCCGCGGTGGACGCCGAGCTTACCCGCGCCGCGCACCGCCGCCGGTCGTTACCCGAACTCGTCGAGGTCGAGCGGGCCGACGAGTCGCTGCAGTCCGCCCGGGACTCGCTGGTCGCCGCCGAGACGGCGGTGTCGGACCTGGACCGCGACATCAACAAGCTGGAAGCCGAGATCGAGCAGGTACGGACCCGGGAGGACCGGGACCGCGGTCTGCTCGATTCCGGATCGATCTCCTCAGGTAAGCAACTGGAAGACCTACAACATGAGTTGGCGACCCTGCGACGTCGCCAGACGGTGCTGGAAGACGAGCTGTTGGACGTGATGGAGCGGCGTGAGGCCACCGCCGCCGACCTCGAGCGCGGCCGAGTGGAGTTGGTCGACATTGAGCAGCGCCGGCTCGATGCCGTTCGCCGCCGGGATGAGGCATTGGCGGACGTGACATCCACCGAAGAGCACGGTGCGCTAGAGCGCCGCATGCTCATCGGCGAGCTGCCCACGGATCTGGTGTCGCTCTATGAGCGGATCCGGGCCCGCAACGGTACCGGTGCGGCGTTGGTGCGCGAGGGCCGTTGTGGCGCCTGCCGCTTAGAGCTGGACCGCACCGCGATCGGGCACCTGCGGGAGGCCGCCTCCGACGAGGTGGTGCGCTGCGAAGAGTGCGGCGTTGTGCTGGTGCGTACCTCCGAATCAGGCCTGTCAACCCCGTCCGATCTCTCCGCGGAGCCTGGTCGGTGACCCGGCGCGTCATCATCGAGGCCGACGGTGGCTCGCGCGGCAACCCCGGCCCGGCCGGGTACGGCGCGGTGGTGCGCGACGCCGACACCGGGGAGCTACTCGCGGAGACTTCCGGGGGCCTGGGCACGACCACCAATAACGTTGCCGAGTACACAGGTCTCATCGCAGGCCTGCGCGCCGCGGTCAAAGAGGGCGCTCAGTGCGCCGAGGCTCGCCTGGACTCCAAGTTGGTGGTCGAGCAGATGAGCGGTCGGTGGCAGGTCAAGCAACCGCACCTGCGCCCGCTGGTCAGCGAGGCGGCCGAGCTATCCCGCCAGCTCGGCGAGGTCAGGTACACCTGGGTACCGCGAGCCCGCAACGCGCACGCAGACCGGCTGGCCAACGAGGCGATGGACGCCCAGGCCGGCATCACCCCGCGCGCGGCGGCGCGGACGGCGCCACCGTCGCACTGGACCGGCGCCACCGGCTCCCCGACCCGGCTGCTGATGCTGCGGCACGGTCAGACCGAGCACTCCGCGCAGCGCCGCTACTCCGGGCGCGCGGCCCTGCCGTTGACTGAGCTGGGGCAGCGCCAAGCCGCCGCTGCCGCCGCTCGGCTTGCCCACACCAACGGTGTCGCTGCGGTGGTCAGCTCGCCGCTACGGCGGGCAAGGCAGACCGCTCAACCCGTGGCCGACGCGCTGGGTGTGCCGTTGACCGTCCACGATGGACTGATTGAGACCGACTTCGGTGTCTGGGAAGGTTTGACCTTCGCCGAAGCCCGAGAACGGGATCCGGACCTGCACACCAGGTGGTTGACCGACACCTCGGTGGCGCCGCCGGGCGGCGAAAGCATGGATGCGGTTCACCGAAGGGTTCGCCGGGTGCGGGACCAGCTGATCTCCGAACACGGCGCCGCGACGCTGATCGTGGTCAGCCACGTGACACCGATCAAGGCGTTACTGCGGATGGCGCTGGACGCCGGACCGTCGCTGCTGCACCGGTTGCACCTGGATATCGCATCGCTGTCGGTGGCGGAGTTCTATCCCGACGGTCCCGCCACGGTGAGTCTGGTCAACGACACTTCCCATCTCACTTGACGAACATGTAGATCGACACCG
>JAICHZ010000109.1 GCA_025924655.1 Pseudonocardiaceae bacterium
ACGTCGCCGACCAGATGCACGGTGAGCTCCTGGCGCACCGACTCCGGCACCTCGTCGAGATCGGGTTCGTTGCGCCGGGGCAGCAGCACCGTGGTGATCCCAGCCCGATGCGCGGCGAGCAACTTCTGCTTCACGCCGCCGATCGGCAGCACCCGTCCGGTCAGCGACACCTCACCGGTCATCGCCACGTCAGCGCGCACCGGCCGTCCCGACAGCAAAGAGGCCAGCGCGGTGGTCATCGTGATCCCGGCGCTAGGTCCGTCCTTGGGTACCGCCCCGGCCGGAACGTGCACGTGCACACCACGCTCGGCCAGGTCGCCGACTGGCAACTTCAACTCCGTCCCGTGGGAGCGAAGGTAGGACAGCGCGATCTGCGCAGACTCCTTCATCACGTCGCCGAGTTGCCCGGTGAGGGTGACGTCCGTCGAACCGGTCTCCTTGTCCGCCAGCGCGGCCTCCACGAACAACACGTCGCCACCGGCGCCAGTCACTGCGAGTCCCGTCGCCACGCCCGGCACAACCGTCCGCTCCGCGGACTCCGGAGTGTGTTTCGGCTGACCCAGGTAGGCCCGCAGATCATCTGGTCCGATGTGGACCGGAAGGGGCTGCTGGTTCAGCGCCAGCCGGGTGGTCACCTTCCGCAGGATCCGGGCGATTGAACGCTCCAGCTGCCGCACCCCCGCTTCGCGGGTGTACTCGCCGGCGATGCGACGCAGCACAGCGTCCTCGACGTGGACCTCCTCCGGGCTCAGTCCGGCCCGGTCGAGCTGGCGAGGCAGCAGATGGTCGCGGGCGATCGCGACTTTCTCGTCCTCGGTGTACCCGTCGAGGGTGACCAGCTCCATCCGGTCAAGCAGCGGCGCGGGAATCGAGTCCAGCACGTTGGCCGTCGCCAGGAACATCACGTCGGACAGGTCGAGCTCGACTTCGAGGTAGTGATCGCGGAACGTGTGGTTCTGCGCTGGGTCGAGCACTTCGAGCAGTGCCGCTGTCGGGTCGCCGCGGTAGTCCGAGCCGAGCTTGTCCACCTCGTCGAGCAGTACGACCGGGTTCATCGAGCCCGCCTCGGACAGCGCCCGCACGATCCGGCCCGGCAGCGCCCCGACATAGGTCCGGCGGTGCCCCCTGATCTCCGCCTCGTCGCGCACGCCACCCAGGGAGACGCGGACGAACTTGCGTCCCATCGCTCTGGCCACCGATTCACCGAGCGAGGTCTTGCCGACCCCGGGCGGCCCCACCAGTGCGAGCACCGCCCCGCTGCGCCGGCCACTGACAACTCCCAGGTTGCGGTCGGCACGCCTGCGGCGCACCGCCAGGTACTCGATGATGCGGTCCTTGACCTCGTCCAGCCCGAAGTGGTCGGCATCGAGCACCTCGCGGGCACCGGCGATGTCGAAGGTGTCGTCGGTGCGAGCGTTCCACGGCATCTCCAGCACGGTGTCCAGCCAGGTGCGGATCCAACCGACCTCGGGTGACGCCTCGGCGGTCCGCTCCAGCTTGTCGACCTCGGTCAACGCTGCCTTGTGTACGTGCTCGGGCAGCGCCGCGGCTTCCACCCTGGCTCGGTAGTCCGCCTCCTCAGAGTCGGGCTTGCCGTCGAGCTCGGCGAGCTCCTTGCGGATCGCGGCGAGCTGCTGGCGCAGCAGGAACTCCCGCTGCTGACGCTCCATGCCGTCCTTGACGTCCTTGTTGATCGTCTCCGCGACGTCGAGCTCGGCGAGGTGCTCCTGGCCCCACCCGAGCAGCTTGCGCAGCCGCTCCGCCACATTCGGGGTCTCCAGCAGCCAGAGCTTCTGCTCCTTGGTCAGATAAGAGGCATACCCGGCGAGGTCGGCGAGCGCTGCAGGCTCGTCAATCTGCTGCACCGAGTCGATCATCTGCCAGGCGCCGCGTCGCTGCAGCAGGCTGATCATCAAAGTCCGATACTCCTGGGCCAGCTCCTTCGCCCGGTCGCCGACCGCCGTCTCATCCAGGACGGTCGCCTCCACCCACAATGCCGCACCTGGACCCGTGGTGCCGGTTCCGATCCGGACCCGGGCCGTCGCCCGCACCACCGCGGCCTGCTCTCCACCTGGCAGCCGGCCGATCTGTTCCACCACGCCCCACGCACCCACCGAGGCGTACCTGCCCTCAAGCCGGGGAACGAGCAGAACCTGCGCCTCGACGCCCGGATCCGCAGTGGTCGCGGCCCGCGCCGCCTCAATTGCGGCTCTGATCTCGGCGTCCGCCAGCCGCACCGGAACCACCATTCCCGGCAACACCACCACGTCGGTGAGCGGGAGCACCGGCAACTGCACAGTCTTGCTCAAGATAGTCACACCCCATGGCGAGAAGATTGAGTCAACTAGGCTCAACTGCGGTGACCATCTCGATATTCCAGGGCGGCCAGCGCCTGGGCGCCGTTAGTTGCCGAGGTCGTCGCCGGTGGATGTGCGCCCGACCCCGGCGCGTAGTCGTCCGCCGCCAGCCGACCCGCGCGATCACTCTCGGCATCGGACGGCAAGGTGGCGTCGGGTAGCTCCTGAGCCAGTCGCTGGTCCAGCGTCTCGCCCTCCCACATGCCGCGTGCGGTGACCTGGTCGTCATTGAGCACGTACGGCCGATCCGGCGGCACGTATCCAGCATCGAGCAGATCGCCTGCGTCGGCCCCGACCATGATGTACTCCGGCGTCTCATCCAGTACCGCGCCGAGATCGGGTGCTGATGGCTGCTGCGCGTACTCATCCTTCGGCATGATCGTCTCCTGCTTCTGGATCATCTGGCGGCGGGCGTCTCGATCGCGATTACTTCGGCGCGGACCTCTCCCGACGGCGATTGGTAGGTGATCGTGTCGCCCGCACTGCTACCGACCAGAGCCCGGGCCAGCGGACTACCGACCGTCATGGCACTGGACTCTTCGCCGTCCATGATCTCCTCTGTGATCGCGACCGCGCGCATGGTCCTGGTCGTGCCGTCGGCGAATCGGAGTGTCACGACCGTCCCGTCTGCCAGTTCGTCGTCGCCCCCGGCAGCGGTCCCGTCCCGCAGCTGTCCGATCTGCTCGGTCACCTGAGCGATCCGCTCGTCCACCCACGACAGGTCTTCGGACTGCTCGAGGGCCGCGGCAGCGTCCGCCCGGTCGCCCGCGGAATCCCGGTTGTCCAGCCCTTCCGCGAGTTCTCGGCGGCGGCTGTGCAGGGCCGCTAACTCCTGCTCGAGTCGCTCCACCGCCGCTGCGCCCGCCTGGCTGTGGTACTGATCCGCTTGGCCTTGGGTCACCATCGATGTCCCCTCTCGGGTGCCGTCTCCCCTCAGATGTCGAAGAGCTCTTGGCCTGGTTTACCCACCAACCCCGGCATCGAATCAGCGCGGCCTGCTAGCTCGGGGTGGGGCGGACATGATCTGAGTGGCCAGCCGTTCAATGATGCGCAGTCGCGGAGTGTTCTTCCGGGCCCGGTCCGCGATCTGCCGTGGGTTCAACCCCATGTCGTGATAGAACCGGACGACCTTCTCCTGCTCAGCGTCCCACGGTCGGCGGTGCGGTGCGGTCTTCGGTTCGGGGATCTGGGCGGTGCGGGTGGCCGGGACTGGCGCGGCGGGTACAGCGCGACGGTCGCGGTAGTCCAGCCCCAGGGCGGCGTCCTTCTTCGCGAGTTCCCCCGCTTCGCCGCGCCGCCGGATCTCGGCCTCATCAGCGACGATGAAGTTGTCGGCGCTTTTGTTCACACCGACAGCGGTGATCGCCACCCCGCGGTAGAGCACTGCCTGGCAGGGCGCCTTCGTGCAGTACCGGTACCCGAGCTGGGCTCGTTCTTCGAGTAGCTCGTCACCGCATTCGATACAGTTTTCCAGCTGGGCCACTGGCGTCGAGCACCTCCACGCGTTTCAACGCCCGGACTGGCGCAGCTCTTCCACTACTACTCGTCTCCTGGCGCAGGGCGCCACACCGCGGTCATCCCCTCACTGCGCAGCCACATCCTGTCCAGTTCCCGCCGGCGGTACTGCTGCAGACAGTTATCGGCGCCCTCGGGCGAGTAGACGTCGAACACGTTGCCCCGTTGGGCGTAGACCAGGACCGCGTGACAGTCGACCTCGCCCCAGTAGTTGTCGACCGAAAGCCACACAACGCAGCAACGGTCCAGTGCGCGGCAGATATCGGGAAGCGTGGGCTGCCGGTACTCGACCAGCATCCTGGCACCGAAGGTGCTCAACTCTTGCATCGCCAGACACTCGCGCTGGTGCCGCTGCAGACGATGCGGTGTCCAGTGCTCGTCCCACGACGAGTCCCACTCGTCGCGGTAATAATGCCGGAGGTAGTCGAGGCCCTCCTGCACGAACTGCTCAGGCTGGTAGGCACAGACCATGTGCAGGAACAAACCCTGCTCAAGCAGCAAACGCCTGGCTCTGACGCGCTGCGCCGCGCTGCCTGGCTCCCGACCGACCTCGCGATCAACCCACTGCGGGTGCGGGGTATCGGTGACCCCCAACATGTACAAAACGTTCGCGGTGACGCAGCTCAAGCAGGAATTGCCGTCCACCTGATGCAGGTCCAGCGGGCGCCGACGTATCACTGTGCCGGGAGCGGGATTCGAACCCGCATGCCCCTAGGGACAGACGCTTTTGAGGCGTCCGCGTATGCCATTCCGCCACCCCGGCCAGCACATCGCTCAGCATCGAGCAACCGGATGCTAGCAGCGCCTGCGGACCGAGCGCTCGTAGCATCACGGTCGTGGGTACCGATCACATCTTCGTCACGGCAACCGACCGGCCGTGTCCTCCTTGTACCGGCAGCACTACGGTCTGACGATCGAATCGCGAGACGTCGGCCACGGCTGCCCGTCGCAGGCGTCTGTTCTGAGGAGACATGTATGGCAAACCGCACCGTTGTCCGCGCGGCGGCCCTTGTCGGGGCCCTGTCGGTCGTGATAGCCGGCTGCGGCGGTGGCAACACCACGACGGCCCGGGGACCAGCCACCGTTGGTCCGCCCGCGAAGCAGTGTGATCCGCGTGACGCTGTGCAGGTCAAAGCCAGCGGGCAGCCGAGCACCGCGCCGTTGAAAATCGGCACCTTGCTACCGGAAACCGGCAGCTTGAGCTTCCTGGGCCCCCCCGAGTTCGCGGCCGTCGACATGGCGGTCAAGGAGATCAACGCAGCCGGTGGGGTGCTGGGCAACCCGGTCGTCAACATCCGGGGCGACTCCGGTGACGACAAGACGGACACGGCCAATCAGACCGTGGACCGGGAACTCGGCCAAGGCGCGCAAGTGATCATCGGGGCGGCCGCCTCGGGAGTCACCAAACTGGTCATCGACAAGATCACCGGTGCGGGGGTGGTCGAGTTTTCGCCAGCCAACACCTCCGACGAATTCACCTGTTGGCCAGACAAGGGCCTGTACTTCCGGACCGCTCCGCCGGACCGGCTGCAGGCCCAGGCGTTGGCGGCGCTGATGGCCACCGACGGCGCCCAACGGATCTCCATCCTGGCTCGCAATGACCCCTATGGCAGTGGCCTGGCCAACAACACAGTCGAGAACTTGCGAGCCGCCGGCATCCCACAGAACCAGCTACAGAAGATTATCTACGATCCGAACGCAACGTCGTATAACACCGAAATCGACGACGTCCGGCAGTTCAACCCAGACGCGATCGCGGTGATCGGCTTTGACGAGTCGAAGAAGATCCTGACCCGGATGAGCGAGGTACGCATCGGGCCGGGGCAGAAATTGGTTTATGGCAGCGACGGGAACATGGGCAACGCGCTGGGCATGGGACTGCCACCCGGCCTGCTCAACGGTATGAAGGGCACCGCTCCGCTGAGCAAGCTGTCGCCAAGTTTCGAGCAGCGGCTGCGGGCTGAGGATCCCCGAGTGGTGGATACCAACTACGCAGGTGAGGCATACGACGCTGTCATGATCGTCGCGCTGGCCGCCGAGCAGGCGAAGTCGACCAAGGGGGTGGACATCGCCTCGGAGATCAACGGGATCACCAAAGACGGTGAGAAGTGCACCACTTTCCGGCAGTGCCGGGACATCATCGACCGTGGCGGTAACCCCGACTACGACGGTGTCACCGGCACCCTGGACTTCAACGCTGCCGGTGAGCGCGCCGTGGGCTCCTACGGAATCCTGAAGTTCAACGCCCAAAACAAGATCGACGAAGCCGCCATCCAATACCGCGTAGTGGGCCGCTGACGGGATGACACCGCATTCAGCGGGCTCAGCGGGGTTTCGGAGTATTGAATAACCCCGCTCAGCCCGCTGAATGCGGTATGACGGCGCGGGATCCGGCTAGGGTGCCTAGGTAGAGTTCGACGACTTTGGGGTCCTTCATCAGGGCTGGGCCGGTGTTGGTGTAGGCGTTGCGGCCCTGGTCAAGAACGTAACCTCGGTCGCAGACCTGCAGGCAGCGCCGGGCGTTCTGCTCCACCATCACGATCGACACGCCGGCTGCATTGATCTTCTTGCAGCGCACGAACACTTCGTCGGCGAACATCGGGGACAGTCCAGCAGAGGGCTCGTCGAGCAGTAAGACTGCTGGTTCCATCATCAGCGCTCGGCCCATCGCGACCATCTGTCGCTCCCCGCCGGACAGCGCCGCAGCCTTGGTCTTGCGCCGCTCACCGAGCAGCGGGAACAGCGAGCACACCGTGTCAAATCTCGTGGTGAAGGTACGCGGCCGCAGGTAGACACCCATCTGCATGTTCTCCTCAATGGTCAGCGAGGCAAACACGTTGTTGTTCTGCGGCACGTAGCCGACACCCTTGGTGACCAGCGTGTGCGCTTTGGCGCCGGTGATGTCGGCGTCGCGCAGCGTGACGGTGCCCGCCCGCACCGGGATCAGTCCGAACATCGCCTTGAGCAGAGTCGACTTGCCGGCGCCATTGGGCCCGATGATGCCGACGATCTCGCCGTTGCGGAGGTAGAAGTTGCAGCCCTGCAAGATGTTCACGCCCGGTAGGTAACCGGCCACCAGGTCGTCGGCCCGTAGCAGCGCGCCTTGGGCCAGCTCGCGGTGTCGCTGCGGGGTCGCGGCCAGCTCGGCGGGCGAGGGTGCAATACCGATCGAGCCATCGGTCGAGGCGGTCATGCCGACAGGTCCTGACCGCGTTCGATGGCCGCCTCGAGCTCGCTTTCGATCTCGGCGACGAGCATCGCCGTCTGGCCCACCGGGTTGCCGTCGGCGTCGAACTCCAGTGCCTGGTCGTGGTGCGAGCCCAGGTAAGCGTCGACGACCGCCCTATTAGCCGACAACGCCTCGGACCGGCCCTCGGCGATCACCCGGCCCTGGGCCATCACCACCACCCAGTCACTGATGTCGCGGATGACGTCCATGTCGTGCTCCACGAATACCACGGTCATACCGTCATCGCGCAGCGACTTGACGTGTTGCAGGAGACTCTCGGTAAGCGCGGGGTTCACCCCGGCCATCGGCTCATCGAGCATCACGACGGTCGGGTCCATCATCAAGGCCCTGGCCATCTCCAGCAGCTTGCGCTGGCCACCGGACAAGCAGCCAGCGAGATCGTGGGCTTTGGCATCCAGCTGAAACCGGGTGAGCAGCTCCATCGCCTTGCAGGTGTTGGCCTGCTCCTGGCGTCCCCAGGAACCGATCAGGGCGCCGATGAACCGCTCCCCCGTCTGCTTCGGGGCGGCCAGGCGCATGTTGTCCAGCACGGTGAGCTTGGCGAGCGCCTTGGTGAGCTGGAACGTGCGGACCACCCCGCGGCGGGCCACCTGATGCGGGGCGAGCCGGGACAGTGGCATCCCGTCGAAGGTCCAGCGACCGGTGTCGGGCCGGTCGAACCCGGTAAGCAGGTTGAACAGGGTGGTCTTGCCTGCGCCATTCGGACCGATCAGGCCGGTGATCCAGCCCCGTTGGAACTCCAGGTGAGCCACGTCGACGGCCCGCACACCGCCGAATGAGCGAGTGATCGAATCGATCACGAGCACCGGGTCGGGCTTGCGGGCACCCGGCTGCGCGGGCACCTCGACTGGCAGCTCAACGCGCATCGAGCAACACCTCACTCCGCTTACCGAAGATGCCCTGCGGTCGGAACGCCATCAGCACCGCCAGAGCCACCCCCACCAGAACGAACCGGATAGCACCGACATCCTGATTATCGATGAAGGAGATCAATGGGTTACTACCCGCGGTGGCCTGGCGCAGAAAATTGTCGGTGATCGAGAGCACAAACCAGAAGATCATCGAGCCGATGACCGGACCGAACACCCGGCCGGCACCGCCGATGATGAGCGCCGCGTAGGCGAAAAAAGTCTGCGGGGGCGAGTAGAAGTCCGGCGTGAGCGACTGTGTGGTCAGCGCAAAGACAATGCCGCCGACCGCACCGAAGACCCCGCCCAATACCAACGCCTGCATCTTGTAGGAAAAGACGTTCTTACCCAATGCCCGGACGGCATCCTCATCCTCCCGGATCGCCTTGAGCACCCGGCCCCACGGGCTGCGGACCAGCAGGAAGACCAAGATCAGCGACAGGCCCACAACAGCCCAGCCCACACAGATCGCCCACAGGTCCTGGCCTAGGAAACGTACTCCGTAAAAATCATAGAAACGACCGTTGTCGAAAGGGCTGAGCTGGCGGAAGCTGCCACCGTAGCCGGTGAGGCCCTGGGTGCCACCGGAGAAATCGGTCATCGACGTCGAGCGGGTGATCAGCCGCAGGATCTCCGCAGCCGCGATCGTGACGATCGCTAGATAGTCCGCGCGCAGCCGCAGCGTCGGGATCCCGAGCAACAGCGCGAGGACTACCCCCGCGACGATCCCCACCAGCACTCCCGCCCACAGCGGCAGGCCGAAATTCAGCACCGCGATGCCCATTCCGTACCCGCCGACCAGCGCGAAGCCGATCTGACCGAAATTGAGCAGGCCGCAGTAGCCGAAGTGGACGTTCAGCCCGATCGCGAGCAAGGCGAAAAAGATCGCCGACGGGCCGACCAGCGCCGCGATGCCGTTAGCGAGCAGACTCGCAAAGTCGATCATCTGCTCACCCGATCCGCGCCCGGCTACCGAGCAAACCCTGCGGTCTGATCACCAGGATGACGATGAGGACAGCAAGCCCACCCAGGTACTTCAGATCGACCGGGATGACTTGTGCGGATACCTGCACCAGCACTCCCACGACCAGGCAGCCCAGCAGCGCGCCGTAGGCGGTGCCCAGCCCACCGAGTATCACCCCGGCGAACATCAGCAGCAGCAGGCTGAAACCCATCTCGTACTGCACCGTGCCGCCCAACTCGGACAGCCCGAACAGCACGCCGCCCAACGCCGCCAGTGCGCCGGCCAGCATCCACACGAAAAGCACGACCCGTTCGACGTTGATGCCCGATGAGGCGGCCAGATCACGGTTGTCGGCCACCGCCCGCATGGCCTTGCCGATCCTCGTCCGTTGCAGCAGCAGGGCGACCCCGAGCAGCACGGCCAGGCTGATCACGATCGTGGCGAGATCCTTGTCGGTGATGCTGATGAACCCGTAGTTGCGTTCCACCTGGTTGGTGTAATCGGCGAACGACTCCGACCGACCGCCGAAGTAGATCAGCACGAGATAGCGCAACGCCAGCGCCAGCCCGATGGAGATCACCAGCTGGGCGATGAGGCCGGCCCGGCGCCGCCGCATCGGGCGCCAGATAGCCAGGTCAGTGGCCGCGCCGAGAGCGGCTCCGGCCACGATGGCCAGCAAGGTAGCCCAGATAAGCTGCAGCCCGAAAGCGACGTTCAGCGTCCAGGCCAGCACGGCCCCGATCGTGACCAGCTCACCGTGCGCAAAGTTGGTCAGCCCGGTCGTCCCGAAGATCAGTGACAGGCCAACGCCGGTGATGCCGATGACCAGACCGAACCGGATGCCGTCGACCAGCACCCGCAGGACCGTGGCACTCGCCGATGTCTGCAGCCCCGCACGCTGCGCACCGAATCGGAATACCACCAGCGACAACGTTCCCGGCGCCACATCGCGGACCACCTCACCCTGTAGCACGGTGACGCCCGGCGGCAGAGACTGTCGATCGATCCGGAAGGTGTACTCACCCTCGGTGGGTACGGTCAGTTCCCAGCGACCGCTGGTGTTCGACGTGGTCGCCGCGACCTGCCGTCCGCTGGCATCCAGCGCCTGCACCCGGACACCGGCCAGCAGCGTGCCATCGACGTTGCGCAGCGTGCCGCTGACCGGCAGACCCGGCTGCTCGGGTGGGGCTGGCTGCGATGATGTGCCGTGCGGAGGTTGCTGGGTGGCCAATGCCGGAACGGCCAGCCCGAGCAGGGCGGCGATCGCGATCAGGGCGACGATCACTGCGCCGAGCAGCGCGCGCAGCAGGCAGGCAACCGGCCGGGTAAAGCCGGATTCCTCCGGCCTTGCTGGTCGCACGGCGGTGCTCCTCCTCCACGGGATAGACGTCGGCCCGCGGTCGGTGCAGCCACCGCCAGCCGAGCAAGTGCCAATAGTGAGCTATCGGCAGTGCACCCTAGCCAGCAGGTCTGCCAACGAGTCCGCCGCGCGCAGCCGGGTCAAGCTGGCGGACGGTCGCGCAGTAGGCAGGTGAGCCGGGCCGTGCAGATCGGACGTTGCTGGTCGTCACTGATCCGGATCTCGAAGGTCGCCATCGTGCGGCCGCGGTGCAGCGGCGTGCACACGCCGGTGACTTCTCCGTCGGTCGCCGACCGATGATGCGAGCAGGACAGTTCTACGCCTAGCGGAACCTTCTCCGGCATGCTCCACATCGAGGCCGCGATCGAGCCGAGGGTTTCGGCCAGCACGGCGTTGGCCCCGCCGTGCAGCAGCCCGAAGTACTGGCGGTTGTGCGCTACCGGCATGGTCCCCACCACCCGCTCCGGGTCCCATTCAGTGATCTTGATTCCGATCCGCTCGGTGAGCTGTTCGCCA
>JAICHZ010000110.1 GCA_025924655.1 Pseudonocardiaceae bacterium
CACCACGCCGTCGGCGACGCCCGCACCCACCGTCGACGGCTTCGGGCCGATACTGGTCGACCCTTCTCCCAAGCCGACGAAACCCCAGCGCAACGGATGCTTCCCCTTCTGCGACGCGCCGGTACCGGGCAATAACGGACAGGACGATCAGGGAGGCTGATTGGGCCCGGCGGTGTCCCAGCGGGTGGTTCCCAGCTGGACCGATCCGGTGGCCACGCGGGCCAGCCGGATCGTCGGCGGTCCGCTGGGTCGGCATGCGCTGCTGGGTCGGCAGTGGTTCTGGACGCCGCTGCGGGTGATCCTGCTGTTCGCGACGATCACCCTGGCGTTGGGCTGGTTGGTCAAGGTGCCCTGTTTGCAGACCTACCGCGACAGCGCCGGCACGCTGCAGGTGGACTGGCGCGACGGCCGCCAGTACCTGGCCATGTGCTATTCCGACACCGTCCCGCTCTACACCGCAGAGCGGTTGGACCACCCGGGATTGTCCGGATTCCCCTACGCCACCTCATGGATCGACCATCCGGGGCAGCCTGGCCAGCAGCTGCGCTACATGGAATATCCGGTGATCACCGGCCTCTACCAATGGGTCGCCGCCAAGGCCGCCCAGGCCTGGGTCGCCATCGGCAGCTCCGGTTGGCTGCCCACCTCGGCACCCGCCATCGTGTATTTCAACATCAGCGCGGTCGGGCTGACCGCGGCGTGGCTGCTGACCGTCTGGGCGCTGGTAGGGCTGTCCCGGCGACGACCGTGGGATGCCGCGCTGGCCGCGTTGTCGCCGCTGGTGGTGGTACACGCCTTCACTAACTTCGACGCGCTGGCCACCGCGCTGGCCACCGTCGGCTTGCTGGCCTGGGCCCGGCGCCGACCGGTGCTCGCCGGCGTGCTGATCGGTCTCGGTGCCGCCACCAAGCTCTACCCGCTGTTCTTTTTGGGCCCGATCCTGCTGTTGTGCCTGCGGGCCGGGCGGCTGCGGGCCGGGCTGCAGGCGACTGCCGCAGCCGCGGTGGCCTGGGCGCTGGTCAACCTGCCGGTGGCGATCCTGTTCCCGGCCGGCTGGGCGGAGTTCTTCCGGCTCAACAGCCGGCGCGGTGCCGATCCGGACACCTTGTACACCGTGGTATCCAGCTTCACTGGTTGGTCTGGTTTCGATGGGGTTCTGCAGCCCGGCCAGACCCCCCACTTACTCAACGCGGTCAGCGCGACGCTGTTCGTGCTGGCCTGTGCGGCGATCGCCTGGGTTGGGATAGCCGCGCCGCGCCGTCCGCGACTGGCCCAGCTGTGCTTTCTGGTGACCTGCGCGTTCCTGCTCGTCAACAAGGTGTGGAGTCCGCAGTACTCGTTGTGGCTGGTACCGCTCGCGGTGCTGGCGATCCCGCAGTGGAAACCGGTACTGGCGTGGATGGTGCTCGATGCTGCGCTCTGGGCCCCCCGGATGGCCTACTATCTGGGCCCGGACCACAAGGGCTTGCCCATCGAGCCGTTTCTCGGCGCCGTGCTGATCCGTGACGCCGCGGTACTGCTGTTAGTAGCCCTGGTATTGCGCGCCATCTGGCAGCCAGATCACGACCCGGTCCGCGTGGCCGGCGACGACGATCCGCACGGCGGCGTCCTCAATGGCGCGCCCGAAAGACTTTCGGTGGGGCCGGGATTGTGGTTGCGCTGAGTAGTCGAGGTTGCGGGATCTTGGTCGCTGACTGGGGTCATAAGGGCCGTCTCTGTAACCTGGAAGGGGTGTTTGAGAGCTAGTAGCGCATCCGTCTAGTGCACGGTGAGTGCATAGCGTAACCACGATCTGCTGAAAGTGCTGGTTATCGTTACGGAGAGCCTCTAAGGTCGTTACTCTGAAGGCACAACCGGGTACAGAGAGACACGTGAGCGACACGGAGGCACCTATGGGAGCACGAGCGAGGGTGACCACGGTTGCCGGAGCAGCCACGTTACTGTGCGCAGCCAGCACCTTTGGAGGGGCCTTGTCGGCCCTTGCCGCACCCTCCAATGTTTCCCCTTCTACTGCGGTTCTTGCCGCAGCTCCCGCACCGATGTTGGTGGGTGGCTGCGGCGACACGGTGAGAGGCGCTCCCGGCCAGCCGGTGGGCGTCCGGTTGGCCGGACTTTCGGTGATCGACGTCGGCTCGGTGCCTGCCACCGGGTCGAAGACGTTCGACGCCACCCCTGCCGTACGCCAGCAGATGGGACCGTTGGCGCCGGTATGCAAGATCAGCGCTGAACCGATTGCTGGGCTGACGGACCCCGTGACGAAACTCTTCGGGCCCGCCGCTGCGCCAGTGACCGGCGTGGTCGGAACGCTGCCCCTGGTGGGCACGCCTGCGGTGCCGGGCGCACCCGCTGCCGCTCGGCCGCCGGCAGCACCTGCGGAACAGCCGCAACCCAGCGCAGCGACGGCGCCAGTGCTGGTCTCTCCAGCGACAGGTCCGTTCTTCGGGCCGATGATGCCGAGCGATTTCCCGTTCGCGCTTGGTCGGTACAACAGCGGGCTGCCCCGTTACAACTACGCCGAGCTGTTGCAGATCGGTCGTCCCGGTGCGGGTTCACTCGGTCGGCTCTCCGCTGGCATGTTGACGGCGGACCTGTTCGGCACGCCCCAGGTCAGTAACGGTTCGGGAGCATTCGGCAAGAACAGTGCCGCAGCCAACGACGTCGCAGCCGCTGGCCGTGCGACCGCGTTGCCTGCCAGCGGTGTGGAGCGGATCGCACTGCCGATCCTGGTCGCGGTGCTGATGCTGGCTAGCGTCGCCGCCGCACTGCTTCGAGGCTGGGTTCTCGGGCGACGCTGAACCCGCGCCTTTCGGCGAATAAGCAAGAGGCCGCCACGCGATTGTGATCGCGTGGCGGCCTCTTGCTATCCTGCACAGCGTTGCCGCGCCAGTGTCGTCGTCACGCGGCTTGTAGTGCGATGTGGCCGGCTGAGCCGGCATGGATTGCCGGTTCAGCCGGCTTGTAGTTGGATTGCCGGCTCAGTCGGCTTCCTCCTGCCGCGGAGAGTCCGCGGCCGACAGTCCACAGGAGGTGAGTGGTCTTCATGCGTCGTTACGAGATGATGGTCATCCTGGATCCACAACTTGACGAGCGCACCGTGGCGCCATCACTGGACCAGTTCCTTAGCGTGGTAAAGACGCAGGGTGGCAGCATCGACAAGGTCGAGATCTGGGGCAAGCGTAGGTTGTCCTACGAGATCGACAAGCGCACCGAGGGAATCTACGCGGTAGTCGACATGTCCTGCAGCCCCGCCGCGGTGGCCGAGCTCGACCGGCAGCTCTCGCTCAGCGAATCCATCCTGCGCACCAAGGTGTTGCGGCGGGATTCGGGGAAGGGCTGACATGGCTGGCGACACGATCATCACGGTG
This sequence comes from Pseudonocardiaceae bacterium, assembly GCA_025924655.1. Taxonomy (GTDB): domain Bacteria; phylum Actinomycetota; class Actinomycetes; order Mycobacteriales; family Pseudonocardiaceae. The sequence goes on from JAICHZ010000110.1 coordinate 3,366, forward strand.
ATTGGAAACCTGACGGCTGACCCGGAGCTGCGGTTCACCCCATCCGGTGCGGCGGTGGCGAACTTCACGGTTGCCTCCACGCCTCGCACCTTCGACCGCCAAAGCGGCGAGTGGAAAGACGGTGAGGCGCTTTTCCTGCGGTGCAACATCTGGCGGCAAGCCGCAGAGAACACCGCCGAGTCGCTCACCCGAGGCATGCGAGTGATCGTCAGCGGACGGCTGCGTCAGCGTTCGTTCGAGACCCGGGAGGGCGAGAAGCGGACCGTGATGGAGATGGAGGTCGACGAGGTCGGCCCTTCGTTGCGCTACGCCACCGCCAAGGTCAACAAAGCGAGCCGTCAGGGTGGGGCTTCAGGTAGCGGTGGCTATGGAGCTTCGGGATCCTCCGGCGGTCCCGCCGATGACCCGTGGAGCTCAGCTCCCCAGGCCGGTGCGTCGGCCGGAGCAGGCAATGGCGCCGGCGGCTTCGACGACGAGCCCCCGTTCTGACCTATTCCGTTCACTCATAACCGACTTCAGGCGCGACCCACTCAGGAGTATCTCAGTCATGGCTAAGCCGCCGGTACGCAAGCCGAAAAAGAAGATCTGCATCTTCTGCAAGGACAAAGACACCGCAATCGACTACAAAGACACCGGGCTGCTGCGGAAGTACATCTCCGACCGGGGCAAGATCCGGGCCCGCCGGGTGACCGGTAATTGCAGCCAGCATCAGCGAGACGTCGCGATAGCGGTGAAGAACGCCCGCGAGGTCGCACTGCTGCCCTACACCTCGACCGCACGCTGATACCGGGGAAGAGGCGACCACGTGAAGATCATTCTAACCGCTGACGTCCCACAGCTGGGCGGCCCTGGCGATCTCGTTGTAGTCAAGGACGGTTACGCCCGCAACTACTTGCTCCCCCAGCGGTTGGCCATCACGGCGACCAAGGGTGCCGAGAAGCAGGTGGCCACCATCCGTCGGGCCCAACAAGCCCGGCAGGTCCGCGATCTCGATCACGCTCGCGAGATCGCTGGCAAGCTCTCGAGCCTGGGCACCGTTTCGGTGACGGCCAAGGCCGCCCGCTCGGGTGGCAAGCTGTTCGGCTCAGTCACCGCGGCCGACGTTGTCGACGCGGTCCGCGCGGCCGGTGGTCCCCCGCTGGACAGGCGTGCGGTGGACCTCGGCGGCCATATCAAGTCCACCGGCAAGTATGAGATGACCGTGCGGCTGCACCCGGAGATCTCCGTGACCGTCCCCTTCGAGATCACCACCGCCGCCAGCTGACCTCCACTCGCACCACCGCAAGTAACCCCGCGCAGTAGCGCCGTAGCGCAGCGTCGTGAACTCGACAGGACCGACATTCCGAGCGCCTTGGGACGTCGGTGACGTCGAGTTCACGACGCTTAGCGCCAGCGTGGGGCAGATTCCGCTGCAGTGCAGCACTTCCGCTGGTCGCGCACGAACGCGGTAAGCCGACGCGTATCGAAGGCTCGGACTGTGGTAAGCGCCGCCTTGGCGACACGCACAACGAAGGGCACCGGCCGGGACACGCCGCGTCGAGGCAAACAACTTTTATCCACACCCCCGTACAGGGTTCTGAACAGCCAAAACAGGCCAGTTGCTAGCAACCGTCCCCAGATCATCCCCAGGCACGGAGCACCGTCCGGGTCGCAGTGGGAGGTTCGGCACGGCGGCGTCCCCAGGCTGTCCCCAGGCTGTCTTCAGGCACCGCACAAGCGGGCTTGCTGAAGGTCGCCGTTCGACCCTAACCTCGCCCAGCGCCTGAACGAACGGGTCGCGGGGGCCCTGGCGAACAGACACTGTCGGTGCCGTGGGATAGAACAGGTGTTCGCCGAAAGATCGGGCAGTCGGGGGAAGGCAGGTACCCACGCGTGGCGCTGGTGGATGACCGTGGCGTGCGGGTTCAGGACGGCGGACCGACTTTCGATCGGCAGCCGCCGCAAGACATCACCGCCGAACAGTCGGTGCTCGGCGGGATGTTGCTGTCCAAGGACGCCATCGCCAACGTGGTTGAGGTGTTGCGGACCGATGACTTTTACCGGCCCGCTCATCAGGCCGTCTTCAACTGCGTCCTCGACCTGTACGGGCGCGGTGAGCCGGCCGACCCGGTCACCGTCTCGGCGGAGCTGGAACGCCGCGGTGAGCTGCTCCGAATCGGCGGGGCGCCGTACCTGCACACGCTTATCTCGATCGTGCCGACGGCGGCCAATGCCGGGTACTACGCGGAGATTGTCGCGGGCAAGGCGGTGCTGCGGCGTCTGGTCGAGGCCGGCACTCGCATCGTGCAGCTGGGCTATCACGGCGCCGACGGCGCTGACGTCGACGAGGTAGTGGACCGCGCCCAGGCCGCGGTCTACGAGGTCACCGAGCGGCGGATGAGCGAGGACTACATCGCGCTGGAAGAACTCCTGCAGCCCACCATGGATGAGATCGACGCGATCGCGTCCCGGGGCGGCGTCGCAGCCGGCGTCCCCACTGGCTTCGTCGACCTCGACGCGGTGACCAACGGTCTACATGCCGGTCAGATGGTGATCGTCGCGGCCCGTCCCGGAATCGGTAAATCCACTCTCGGGTTGGATCTTGCTAGGTCCTGTTCGGTCGCCCACGGCATGGCCAGTGTGATCTTCTCGCTGGAGATGAGTCGCACCGAGATCGTCATGCGGCTGCTGTCCGCCGAGGCCAAGATCCGGTTATCGGATATGCGGTCCGGCCGGATGACCGACGACGACTGGACCCGGCTGGCCCGGCGGATGGGCGAGATCAGCGAGGCTCCGCTGTTCATCGACGACTCGCCCAACATGACGATGATGGAGATCCGGGCCAAGGCACGCCGGCTCAAGCAGCGCCATGACCTGCGCCTGATCATCGTGGACTACCTGCAACTGATGACCTCCGGCAAGAAGGTCGAATCGCGCCAGCAGGAGGTCAGCGAGTTCTCCCGGCACCTGAAGTTGTTGGCCAAGGAACTGGAAGTCCCTGTGGTCACGATCTCCCAGCTCAACCGCGGTCCCGAACAACGCACCGACAAGAAGCCGATGCTGGCTGATCTCCGTGAATCCGGCAGCCTTGAGCAGGACGCCGATATGGTGATGCTGATTCACCGCCCTGATGCCTGGGAGCGCGACGATCCCCGCGCCGGTGAAGCTGACCTGATCCTGGCCAAACACCGCAACGGGCCAACGACGACCGTGACCGTCGCCCACCAACTGCACTACAGCCGCTTCAACGACATGGCCCAGGGTTAAATCCGGGCTCAGTCAGCCGGGTTCGCCGCGGCGTTTGCGATGAACCACCCAAGCCAGATCTACCAGCGCGATTGCCCCGAACACCGCGAGGGCTACGCCCAGCGCTGTCAGACCGGACATGATCAGAAATACCGCACTGGCGGCACAGAACACCAGCCCGAAGCTGGCCAGTACGGCGCGCAGAGTCAGCGCACTGCGCGCTGGTGACGACCCAGCGAACCCCGCGGTCGGGTCGTGGTATCCGGGCAGCCCCTGCTCATATTCAGCTCGGGTGCCCCGGACCCGCCCGTTGTCGTGTTCTGACACGCCTCCCCCGATTCGCCGGCCTCGCTCTGACCCGCCCCGCGCTGAGGCTCCCGAACTCCACAGGAGAGCTGTCCGCGTCCTGTTGAGCAGCGCTGTCGTGGAGTTCGGGAGCTGTCGTGCAGTCCGCTGGCGACTGCTTGAGTACCCGGCGGGATTGCAGGCAAACTGGTGGGACTGCGGGACAAACTGGTGGGACTGCGGGTAAACGGTCGGGATTGCGGGCAAACTGGTGAGATGCGACGCGCGTCCGGCTGCGGCCCTGAAGACCAGCCGGCCCGGGGGTACCCGCTTTTGGGTCGATCGACCACCCGGCTACTCTCCACCGCGATGCATTCACGAGCGCAAGTCATCCATCTCGGGGAGTTGTCTGGTCAGCTGCGCCAGGCGGCGAGGCATCTGTTCGAGGTGGTGCTGGCCCCGTTAGGGCTGTTCTACCTGCTACTGACGCTGACAAACCTGACCGGTGGGCTGATCGCGGCCCTGGCGTGGGCGTTGACGGCGCTGGGCCGCAGGGTGGTAGCCCGCACGCCGATCCCCGCCGTGCTGTGGCTCACCACCGGGTTGCTGGTGGTCCGCACCGCAATCGGGTACGCCACCGGAAGTGTGTTCCTCTATTTTCTGCAGCCCACGTTGCAGAATTTTCTCATCGCATTCGGGTTGCTGGCCACCGTACGGCTGCGCCGGCCCCTGATTGCCCGGTTGGCCGACGACTTCTGCGCCTTTCCGGTCGCCCTCACCAGCAACCTGCGGGTGCAGCGGTTCTTCCGGCGGGTATCGCTGCTGTGGGCGATGGTGTTCCTGACCAACGGGGTGGCGACGCTGTGGGTGCTCGCCCGCGCGACCCTGGGGGACTTCCTGATGGTGACCACCGCTGGTTCGTTCACGCTGGTGGGGATCGCCGCTGTGGTATCGCTGCTGTGGTTTCGCCGGGAGCTGCGCGGCGAGGGCATCCGGCTCCGCTTCGGCTCTGCGGTAGCGTAGCTCGGCTCAGCCGAAGCGCTGGGCTAGCCGGTGGAACAACTCTGGTACCGCACCCTGCACCCGCGCAGCCACCGTGAGCCAGCGCGGCGCAAACACCTCCGGCTCACCGCGCTCGATCGCCTGGAGCAGCGCCGTGGCTACCTTGGCGGGACTGAGTGGGCGGGGAAAGTGACGGTCGTAGGGCAATCCGCGATGCTCGAAGAACGGGGTGCGTACCGCACCGGGTAGCAGTGTTGTGACGCCGATCCCCTCGCCGGCCACCTCATGGCGGACGCTGGCCGCGAACGTCCGCAGCCCGGCCTTCGTCGCGGCGTAGACAGCTTCTCCGCCGACGCCCACCGTTGCGATGGACGAAATGAACACCAGGTGCCCACGCCCGCGGCTCCGCATCCCGGGTAGCGCAGCCTGGGCCAACCGCAGCGGGGCGGTCAGGTTCACCGCGATCAGCGCGTCGATATCCGTCGGTGCCATCGCTGCCAGGTCCCCGGCCCAACCGCGGCCCGCCGAGTTCACCAGCAGGTCGACTCCCTTCGCGGCGTCGACCGCCTGCGACAGGCCCTCGGCGGTGGACAGATCGGCCACCAGCGCGCAAGCGTCGAGGCGGTGCGCGAGCGCGGTGAGCCGGGTCCGGTCCCGGCCGAGCACGGTCACCGCGCAACCGGCCGCGGCCAGGCCCTCGGCGATGGCTGCACCGATGCCCGACGAGCCGCCGGTGACCAGGGCACTGCAGCCAGTGATCATTCCAGACTGCCCGTCATCCCCAGACGGCCCGACCCCGACGGTCCCTGGGTATGCCGTCGTTGCTCTTGGCTGCCTGTTCCACCTGGTGTCGCAGCTGGGTGCCGCGATGCGCCAGCAGCGCGATACTGCCGATCAGGACTACCGCCGCGATCACCTGACCGGCGAGCACCGCAGGCGAATTGTTGATCTGCTCGCCTAGCCAGCTCACCCCGATTGCTACGCCGACCAGCGGATCCACGATCGTGATGATGGCTAGTGCCGGGGCGATCAACGTGCCCTGCTGGAAGGTGTTCTGGCTGAGCAGAAAGCCCATCGGTCCTACCGCGCAGACCACATAGAGCACCGGGTGTCCGAAGGGCTCGACGAAACCGCCGGAGCGGAACTGGCTGGTGACCACCTTCATCAGCCCGGCGGTGAGCCCGTAGAGCACTCCGGTTGCCGCCGCCAACGCTGCGACGCGCACTGCCCCGGAGAACCGGGCGGATACGCCGAGGCACCCGACTACGAGTACCGCCAGCGTGATGGCCAGCGGCAGCAGCGTCCAGACGTCGTCCGCGAGTTGGGTGGACTTGTCGGTCGGCCGGGCCAGGAGCAGGAAGGCGGACAAGCCCGCCACGCATCCCAGTGAGCCCAACACGATGAGCCGGTCCACCCGGCGATGGGCCAGCAGCGCCGCGAACACCGCACCGAACAGCACCCCGGTCACCAGCAACGGCTGCACGAGCACCAGCGGACCGAACGCGAGAGCGACGAGCTGCAGGCTCAGACCGACGATGACCGTCACGATCCCCAGCACCCACACGGGTCGCCGGATCAGCTCCAGGATCAGTCGCGGGTCGAGCGTGCCGGTGGTCGGCACCTCCTTGGTGGCGCGCTGCTGGATCGCGCTGGCCAGCCCGAAACTCGCCGCCCCGGCCACCGCGGCCGGCACCGCGACGAAGAACATCGTCGACGTCGAGTTCGGCACGCCTCACTCCTGCGTTGTGTGGTGGATTGTTGTGCTACGCGACGCGTCGGTCGCTAAGTCGTCGAAGGCCTGACGTAGTGCGCCAGCGAATCCGGCTGGATCGGGCACGAGCCCGGTATCTGCGCTCACCCCCACTCCGATCATGTCTCCCCAGGTCAGGAAACCAACCGCCAACCCGACGCCGTCGGCGAGCGGCAGCACCGGAAACACCGAGGCGACTCGGACTCCCTTCACATAATGCGCCTTTCGCGGCCCCGGCAACACCGATGCGATCAGCGAGAAGTACCGCCGCCGGTAAATCAGCCGTACCAGGGCCGCGTGCAGCGGCGCTGGCAGCCGGCCCAGCGCGTCGACCACGGCCTGGGCGGCGACCGGCTGGTCGGCCCGTTCCAGCCTGGCCAGCGCGTCGGCAACGGCGACGATCCGCCAGGTCGGTGGCATCGGCCCGACGGGTAGGTCCAAGGCCAGCGCCGCGGTGTGATTGCCCTGGTAAAAGCCTTTGTGGTCGCTGCCACCGGCCCGCCGGATCGCGTGGGTGGTTCGCGGCGTCATCACCCGCAGCCGATCGCGCGCCGCGGTACCCACCGGGTCGGCGCGGTGCAGCGCCTCGCCGACCAGCGCCAGCAGCAGCGAGGTGGTACCCACCCCGTGCTGCCGGGCGGTGGCCCGCACCGTCGCCGCCGGCAGCTCCGCCATGGCGTAGTCCCGCACGGCAGTGCTGCGCCCGACCGGCCCGCCCGCTGGCGCCGGCCCCGCACTGGCCAAGCTGACCAACCCCCGAACCACCCGCTTCACGTGCAGCGCTCTGGACTCCCATGTTCCGCGTTCAGCGGGCTCAGCGGGGTTAACCGGCGGTGAATAGCCCCGCTGAGCCCGCTGAATGCGGGGGGACTCGTGGTCGGACAGCAAGCCGATCAGGGTGGCGGTGACGGCGAGACCGTCGCCGAGGCTGTGGTGCATCTTCGCCACGAGGGTGGTCCGCGCGGTATCGGCGTCGTGGATGACCTCCAACTGCCAGGGCGGGCGATCCAGCGGAAGTGGCGTGTTGAAGAACTCGCGCATGGCCGCCGACCAGGCGATCCCGCGGGTGGAACCGACCGTTCGGACTCGCAGGTGCCGCGCCGGGTCGACGTCGTCGACGGGTAGCCACCGAGGCCGCCGGCCCGGCCGCAGATCCAGCCGGCGGTGCAACATCGGCAGCGCGGGCGCCCGGTCGGTGATCAGCGCGGCGAGGTGGTCGGTGAGCTGTTGCGGCGCCCCGGCG
>JAICHZ010000111.1 GCA_025924655.1 Pseudonocardiaceae bacterium
GAACTGCTTGCCGGTGGCGTGTGACACGCCGATGTAGTGCGCCCTGATCTGCGAACCGACGACGGCCTCGGGGCCGTCACCGACCACCTGGTCCTCGATCACCAGGTCGCTCGGGGCCGGGCCCTCGGGCACGGTCACATCAGGACGGGTCAGCTCGCTCACGTCGTTCATCCTCCTCGTGGTCCCGCCGGGCGGCGGGATCTCATCCTGCCAGCCTCCCGGTGCGTCGCAATCGGAGGTTCGCCGGCGCCGGCGGTGGAGCTGTCACGGCCCGGCACGCATCGCGGGCCGCCCCAGCCCAGCTCATGATCACGAATTGGGAAGAATGAACCGCGGTGGGCGCGGCTGATTCTTCCCAATTCGCGATCATGCCGGTCGAACAGTCGCGCTCAGTGGGCTGGTCCGCGCTGCGAGAGGCTGACTGCGTAAGGTTGTGGTATGCCGCACGTGCGAATCGGCACCCGCTCCAGCCCGATGGCCATGCACCAAGCCGAGCAGGTCGCCACCGCGTTGGAAGCGCTGGACTCCGCGGTCAGCACTGAGCTAGTCAAGATCACTACCAGTGGTGACCAGTGGATGGGGGATCTCGCGAAGCTCGGCGGCAAGGGCGCCTTCGTCCGCGAGATCGATCGCAACCTGCTCGACGGCTCGGTCGATCTCGCAGTGCACTGCCTCAAAGACATTCCGGCCGACGTCCCCGTACCGGAGGGGCTGACCTTCGCCGCCTACCTGCCACGGGAGAACATTCACGACGCCGTCATCTCCCGTACCGGTGACCCGCTGGCCGAACTGCCCGCTGGTGCCGTCATCGGCACCAGCGCGGTGCGCCGCGCCGCCCAACTTCGCCTGCATTACCCGCACGTGGAGATCAGACCGTTGCGGGGCAACGTCAACACTCGCCTGATGCGCCTCGATGAGGGCCATTTCGATGCGATCGTCGCCGCGGTGGCCGGCCTGTACCGGGTCAACGAGGCCGACCGGATCACTGAGATCCTGCCGGTGCAGATTATGTGTCCGGCGATCGGCGCGGGCGTCATCACGTTGCAATGCCGCAGCGCCGATACCGCCGTCCTTGCGTTGAGCGGTCGGCTCAACGACGCCGAAACCCACCGGCACGCCACCGCGGAGCGCGCGATGTTGCACGCCCTGCAGGGCCACTGCAACTCCCCCATCGCGGGCTACGCCAGCACCGAGCCCAACGGCAAGCTTTCCTTGCTCGCCAAGGTCTTCAGCCTCGACGGCAGCCAGTGGCTTGACTCGCACCACTGGGGCGTCGCCGATGAACCCGCAGCCCTGGGTTACTTCGTCGGTGCTGATCTCCTACGCCAGGGCGCGCGAGCGCTCATCGACTCCATCGCGCACTAGTCCTTTCCGAGCCGGTGAAGTGGTCCGACCTGCTCGCCCGTGCCCAAGCGCTCGCAGACGGCGGCGGCCGGCGGATCCTGGGCATCACCGGGGCGCCGGGGGCAGGCAAGTCCACGCTGGCGCGGCGGCTGGTCGACGCGCTGGGCGGCGCAGCAGTGCTGGTCGGAATGGACGGGTATCACCTGGCGCAGTCCGAGCTGCAGCGGCTGGGCCGCGCTGAGCGCAAGGGCGCCCCGGACACCTTCGACGCTGCCGGGTACGTCGCGCTGCTGCGCCGGCTGCGCAATCCTGACGCCGGTATGGTGTACGCGCCGGAGTTCCGGCGCACCATCGAAGAGCCCATCGCGGCCGCAGTGCCGGTGCCGACCGGGTTGCCGCTGGTCGTGACCGAGGGCAACTACCTCCTGCTCGACGCACCTCCGTGGTCGGCGGTTCGCGGGCTGATGGACGAGGTGTGGTTCCTGGCGCCCGACGAGCGAACTCGCCGCAACTGGCTCGTCGCCCGACATCGCCGCTACGGCCGTACCGACCAGCAGGCGGTCGAGCGGGCCATTGGCAGCGACGAGAACAACGCCCGTTTGATCGCACCCACCGCGGCCCGAGCCGATCTGATCCTCGACCCCACGCAGTTCGACTGAGGGGACGCGCCGATCCGTGAACGCTTGAGGTATCTGACGACCGCTGGCAGGGCTCTTCTCTGCAGCACGCCATAGGTGGTGAGGACCTTGCCATCTGACGGCGAGCGCGGGCATGCGGCGGGTGGCAATCGCAAGCTGCGTCGGAACCACCATCGAGTTCTACGACTTCTACATCTATGGCGCTGCGGCCGCATTGGTGTTCCCGAAGGTCTTCTTTCCAACACTGGGCGCTACTTCCGCTACGGTGGCGTCATTCGCCACCTTCGCGGTCGCGTTCATAGCCCGGCCGGTCGGGGCGGTGAGCTTCGGACACTACGGCGATCGGATCGGCCGCAAGCGGACTCTCATCGCGACGCTGGTGCTCATGGGCCTGTCAACCGTGTTGATCGGTCTGCTGCCGGGGGCCGCCACCATCGGGGTCGCGGCCCCCATCTTATTGGTCCTGTTACGGTTCGCACAGGGATTCGCAGTGGGTGGCGAATGGGCTGGAGCAACGCTGCTGACCGCGGGATACGCGCCGTCGGGACGGCGGGGTCGGTATGCGATGTTCCCACAGCTCGGCCCGGCGATCGCCCTCGCGCTGGCCAGCGCCACGTTCCTGGTCACCGACCTCGCCCTTGGAAACACCGAACAGTCTTTTTTCCAGTTTGGCTGGCGGATCCCGCTTCTGATCAGCATCGTGCTGGTGGCTGCCGGACTTTACGTTCGGTTGAAAATTGAGGAGACGCCGGTATTCCGAGCAGCCGAGCAGCAACAATCGAGGCACACTCCATTACGGGAGGCGCTTGTCCAGGCGCCGCGGGAAATCCTGCTCGCAGCCGGGTCGCTCACGATGGTGTTCGCCCTGCTCTATACCGGAACTACCTACCTCACTAACTACGGCGCCAGTTCCACCGGCGGTGCGCTAAGCCGCACACTGGTTCTGTCGCTCGGTATCGTGGCCGCAGCAGCGATGGCGCTGGCCGTCGTCGTGTCGGCGATCTCCTCGGACCGCTTCGGCCGGTGCGGCGTGATCATGGCGGCCTGCGCGAGCGCGGCGGTGTGGTCGCTGCTGCTGTTCCCGCTAGTCGGTACCCACTCCCCGGTAGCCTTCGCCATCGCGCTGATCGTCACCCTTGGTCTCCAAGGACTCGGCTACGGCCCAGCTGGGGCATTCCTGCCCGAGACCTTCCCTACCCGATACCGCTATGCCGGCGCCGGTGACCGGGATCTGCGACAGACCCTGCCGGTCGCGGCGACCCCTCGATGATCATCACCGGGTCCGTGGCGCCATCCGGCGGGACAGGTGACGAGCGAACGGGACGGATGTACCCGAAGCCCGATAACAGCGGCCGAGCACCTACTAGGTAGCGCCAATCCAAGGAGTAAGTACCGATAGCCCATTCTAGTCGGTATTAATACACCGTTCGGGGTTTCTGGGCGCTACTTGCGCCTCGACTATCACCTAGTGTTACTCTTGAGGAGTCGGTAGCCCTGATTGAGGGGTCAGTGGTGGGGTGCGATAAGGCAGGGGGGCCTAGCCGTGCTCGATGCAATGGTGGTTTCAACTCCGCTGATCAGCAGGTCGAGGTTGACTGTGGCTAACGGAGCTGCGCCCTAGAGCGCAGCCGAGCGCATTGACCACCTCCCTGAGGCGGTATGCCATTGCGCCACCACGCACCTTGTCGGTCGGCGGACCCGGGTGATCACCGAGGGGGACCATCCGGGTCGCCCCCAGCCGCACATCGACTGGACGCACGCCCCGGGGCCCGCTCAGGACCCAGGTGCGGATTACCGGGCTAACCCGGGTACGGAGAAGAGGGCCGAGGATGACCATGCATGACCAAGAGCTGGTCGTGGGGATCACACCTTTCGAGGAACCCAACGCAGCTCTCGCGGTGGCGCTCGCGCGAGCCGGCGCGGTCGGCGTCCTGAGCCTGGGCCGGGACGCGGAGCGGGCGCGGGCCGCCCTGGCGGACGTCTGCCGGTGGTGGAGCGGCGCGTTCGGGGTCCGGGTACCGCCGGAGTGCGCGCTGCGGCCGGCCGACCTGCCGGAGCAGGTCGACATGGTCGTGCACGGGCCCGGTTCACCGTGGCCGATTGCAGCTGGGCGGCGTGCGGTGGTCGAGGTCGTTTCGATAGCTGAGGCCCGGGCGGCGGTCCGGGCGGGGGCGTACGGATTGATCGCCAAGGGCGCCGAAGCCGGCGGCCGGGTCGGCAGCACGACCACGTTCGTGCTGCTGCAGCAGGTGCTGGCTGACCCGCAGATCAACATTCCGGTCTGGGCGGCCGGCGGAATCGGGCTGCACACGGCCGCCGCGGCGGTGGCCGGCGGTGCCGCTGGAGTCGTGATAGAAGCGCAGCTGGCGCTGGTCACCGAGGCCGATCTGCCGGATGAGGTAGCTGCGGCGATCCGGCTGATGGACGGCAGCGAGACCGCGGTCGTCGGCGGCCACCGCCTCTACACGCGCCCTGATCTACCGGCGGTGGATCCGGACTCGGTTGCGACCCGGCTGGGCGCCCGGGATCTTGGTGCACTGCCCGTCGGCCAGGACGGTGCGCTGGCCGCTTCGCTGGCGCAGCGGTATGTGACTGCAGGCGGCGTCGTGGCGGCGATCCGCGCCGCAGTCACCGACCAGCTGCGTGCTGCCCTGTCGCAGACCGCGCACGGCGTACGGCCACTTGTCGTGCAGGGGCCGATGACCCGAGTCAGCGACCAGGCTGGGTTCGCCGCCGAGGTCGCAGCAGTGGGCGGGTTGCCGTTTCTAGCTCTGTCGTTGAGTAGCGGTGAGCAGACCCGGGTTCTGCTCAAGCAGACCGCCGCCCAGCTGGCCGGCCGGCCGTGGGGGGTAGGGCTCCTCGGGTTTTCCCCACCGGAGGTCCGCGATCCACAGCTAGCCGCGGTACTCGAGATGCGGCCGCCGTATGCGCTGATCGCCGGAGGCCGGCCAGCGCAGGCGTTGACGCTACAAGCCGCCGGGATCGAGACTTTCCTGCACGCGCCCTCCCCCGGCTTGCTGGACCGGTTTCTAGCCGAAGGGTCCCGGCGGTTCGTGTTCGAGGGTCAGGAATGCGGCGGGCACACCGGGCGGCAGGCCAGCTTCCCGCTGTGGGAAAGCCAGTTACAGCGGCTGCTGCGCTACGACGACGCGCACGGGTGCGCCGGTCAACTGCGGGTGCTGTTCGCCGGGGGTATACACGACGAGCGCTCGGCGGCCATGGTCGCGACGTTGGCTGCGCCGCTGGTCGAGCGGGGCGCCCAAATCGGGATCTTGATGGGCACTGCGTACCTGTTCACCGAGGAGGCGATCGCGGCCGGGGCCATCGCGCCCGGATACCAGCAGGCGGCGCTGGCCTGTGCGGGCACCGTGTTGCTGGAGACCGCACCGGGCCATGCCGTCCGCTGCGCGGAATCGCCGTACGTGCGCACGTTCGCTGAGACCAAGGCCCGGTTGGTGGCCGCCGGAGTGCCGCGAGACCAGATGTGGATAGAGCTGGAGCGGCTCAACCTGGGCCGATTGCGCATCGCCACCAAGGGACTTCGCCGCGACGGCGACGTGCTAGTCGCGGTGGACGAACAGGTACAGCGCAGCGACGGCATGATCATGCTCGGCGACGTCGCCGTGCTGCGCACCGCAACCACGACGATCGATGCGCTGCATACCCAGGTTACCGAAGGCGCGGCCAGTTTCCTCGCCGCGCGGGTCACCGAGCTCGGCATCGAGCCGGCACCCATGGGGGAGCCGGCTCAGCTACCGGAGCCCGAACCGCTGGACGTGGCGATCGTCGGCATGGCCGGAGTGTTCCCAGGCGCCGGAGACCTCGCCAGTTATTGGGCGAACGTGCTGGCCGGGGTGGATACGGTCACCGAAGTGCCTCCAGACCGGTGGGACCCTGCGGTGTATACCGAAACGGCGAAGTGGGGCGGCTTCCTGCCAGACATCCCCTTCGACGCCTTGGCCTATGGCATCCCGCCGGCGGCGCTGGCCAGCATCGAACCAGTCCAGCTGCTGGCGCTGGAGGTCGCTGCCCGGGCGCTGAGCGACGCCGGGTACGCGCAGCGAGGCTTCGATCGGGAGCACACGTCGGTCATCTTCGGCGCCGAGGGAGGTGCTGATCTGGGCTATGCGTACGCCTTCCGCTCGCTTTACCCGGCCTTCCACGAGACGCTGCCCCCCGGGCTGGACGAGCAGCTACCCAAGCTGACGGAGGACTCCTTCCCCGGGGTGTTGGCGAACGTCGTCGCCGGCCGGATAGCCAACCGGTTGGATCTTGGTGGCGCCAACTACACGGTGGCCGCTGCCTGCGCCTCCACGCTGGCCGCCATCGACGTAGCCTGCAAGGAGCTGCGGGCTGGCACCAGCAACATGGTCCTGGCCGGTGGTGCCGATGTGAACAACAGCATCCACCACTACCTGATGTTCGCCTCGGTGCACGCCTTGTCGGCGACCGGTCGGTGCCGTCCGTTCGACGCATCCGCAGATGGCATCGCGCTCGGCGAGGGCGTGGCGTGCGTGGTGCTCAAGCGGCTGGCTGACGCCGAACGCGACGGCGACCGGATCTATGCAGTTATCAAGGGAATCGGCTCGGCCAGCGACGGGCGCTCGCGGGGCTTGACCGCGCCGCGACCGGAAGGACAGCGCCGCGCGCTGGAGCGCGCCTACCGGATGGCCGGGATCTCACCAGCTGAGGTCGGGTTGGTCGAGGCGCACGGCACGGGGACCGTCGTTGGGGACCGCACCGAGCTATCGGTGCTGACCGAACTGTTCACCGAAGCCGGCACGCCAACCGCCAGCTGCACCCTGGGATCGGTGAAATCGCAGATCGGACACACTAGGTGTACCGCCGGACTAGCCGGGTTGATCAAAGCGGCGCACGCTGTGCACACCGGAGTGCGGCCGCCGACTGGCCAGCTGCGGGAGCCGAATACCTACTGGGACCGCGAAACCAGCCCATTTTCCTTCGATCTCGCCGTGCGGCCCTGGGCGTCCACGACGCGCCGGGTCGCCGGCGTGAGCGCATTCGGGTTCGGTGGCACGAACTTCCACGCCGTGCTCACCTCATACGACGGGGCACCCGAGCCTCGACACGGCTTTGACGCCTGGCCGGCTGAGCTGTTCCTGTTCACTGGTACGGACCGGGACGCAGCAGTCGCGGAGATGGACCGGCTAGCCGAGTTACTCGCGGCCAATGACACAGCGGGCCGTCCCTGGCGACTGCGCGACGCTGCCCGGACGGTGTGCGGTTCCTGTCATGGTCGGGTGTGGGCTGCGGTGGTAGCCGACGACCTGGATGACCTGGCGACCAAGCTGGATCGCGCCCGGGCGGCCGCCGCAACGGATGGCGTTTTCCTCGCGTCCGAAGAGGATACAACCGCTGGTCAGGTCGCCTTCCTTTTCCCTGGGCAGGGCAGCCAACGCCCCGGCATGCTGGCCGACCTGTTCGTGGCTTTTCCGCGGCTTCGCCGATTCCTGGATCTCGGCGACCGGTGGGCCGACACGATGTTCCCGCCGGCCGCGTTCAGCAAAGAGGAATCAACGCGGCAGCGGGCAGCACTGACCGACACCCGGGTCGCCCAGCCGGCGCTGGGAATCGCCGGACTGGCCATGCATGAACTGCTCACGTCGCTGGGCGTGCACCCCGACCATCTCGGTGGGCACAGCTACGGCGAGCTGGTCGCGCTGGCCGCGGCCAGCGCCATCGAGCCTGCTGAGTTGCTGGACCTCAGCGAGGCCCGTGGCGAGGCCATCCTCGCCGCCACTGGGGCCGATGCCGGCACGATGGCCGCGGTTACCGCGACGGTCGAGCAGGTCCAGGCCGCCCTGGGGAACGGGCCGGTCGTGGTGGCCAACCACAACGCCCCCGGCCAGGCAGTGATCTCCGGACCCACCGCGGCGGTGCAGGCCGCGCTGAACCGGCTCGCCGAGCTGGGCGTGACCGGCACCCGCATCCCGGTCGCGTGCGCGTTCCACAGTCCGGTGGTGGCCGGTGCTACGGCGATCTTCGCCACCGAACTGGACCGCCGCGTGGTCGAGTCACCACGGCTGCCGGTGTGGTCGAACACCACGGCTGCGCCATACCCGACCGAGCCCGCCGCCGTGCGCAGAACACTGGCCGCCCACGTCGCCGAGCCGGTGCGGTTCGTCGAGCAGATTGAGGCGATGTACGCCGCCGGGGTGCGCGTCTTCGTCGAGACCGGCCCAGGTCGGGTGCTCACCCAGCTGGTCGGCTCCATCTTGCGGGATCGAGCACACGTCGCGGTCGCAACCGATGCGCCGGGCGAGCCCGGGCTGCGGCGGCTGCTGCGGGCGCTCGGCGAGCTGGCCGTCACCGGGGTACCGGTCGATCCAGCAGCACTGTTCCGCGGCCGCGACGCGCGGACGATATCGATGCCGACGGCGCCACGCCGCCCCGGCTGGCTGGTCAACGGGCACTTGGTCAAGACCGTCGACGGGCAGTACCTGCCGGGCGGGTTGCGCCCCGCCCGGCAGGTGACCGTGGCCGACGGTGCCACGGCCAACGGAGTCAGACCCGCGGCTGAGAGCCAGTCGGACACAGCTGTACTGGAGTTCCTGCGTAACACTCGTGAGCTGGTCGCCGCGCAGCGCGAGGTCATGCTCGGCTACCTCGGCAACCCAGCCCTACTGCCTTCCAGCTTGTCGAATGCTGCGCCGCCGATTGCCACGACGGAAACCGTTGTCGCTGATGAGAAGCCCGGAACCCACCCTGTCGAGGTTCACGAGCCAGCTGAGTTGACGCCCGAATCGGTGCTGGCGACCGTACGGTCCCTGGTGAGCGACCGAACCGGCTACCCGGTAGACATGCTCGGGGCTGACCTGGATCTGGAGGCGGACCTCGGCATCGACTCGATCAAGCGCACCGAGCTGGTCGGTTTGCTCACCGACCGGCTCGGATTGGCCCGCACCGGCACCACGCTGGATGACTCGATATCCGACGAGCTGACGCGACTTCGCACACTGCGCAGCATTGTGGACCGGATCGTCACACGTACCGGCACGCGGTCACCGGCCAGTCCAGCCCAGGTCAGCCCCGTTCACGCCAGCACGGTCCACGCCAGCACAGTTCACGCCAGGACGGTGCAAGCCGGCACGGTCCCAGTCGGCACAGCTCAACGGGCACGGCGCTACCTGGTCGAGACCACCTCGTCACCGGGGGCGGCCACACCGCTCGACGTATCCCTGGCCGGACGGCGGGTAGCCATCGTCGGGGACGGCGTGGGCATTGCACTGGAGTTAGCCGTGCTGCTGGAAATGCGCGGCGCCGAGGTGCGCCTCCTGGGCCCGGACCAGATCGCCCAGATGACGAGAACCGACACTCTCATCTATCTCGCCGCGCTGGACCGCGGCCGGGACGCGGTGCTGCCCGATGGGTTCACCACGCTCCGCGACGCTGTTCGCGATGGGGTAAGCCAGCTGCTGGTGATCACCGGTTCAGGTGGCCGGTTCGCCCGGGCGCACAACGCCAACGGTGTCGCCGGGATCGGGCTGGGCGGCCTGGTCCGAACGATCGCTCGCGAATATCCGGATCGATTTGTCCGGGTCGTCGATGTGGACCCGAAGGAGGAGCCGGTCCGCCTCGCCGGGTACCTGCTCACCGAACTTCTCACCTGCGATGCGCCCGTCTCGGTGGGATATGCGGCCAGGGAGCGGGTCACGTTGCGGGTTGTGGCCGCACCGCTGGAGTCGAGCGCGCCGGCCGGGCCCGGGTTGGGATCGGAATCGGTGGTATTGCTCACCGGTGGTGCTCGCGGCATCACCGCCCGGGTCGCGATCGGCCTTGCTCGAGCCAGCGGCTGTCACCTGGAGTTGGTGGGCCGGACCCCGGTACCTGACGGGGATGAGGAGCCGATGACCGCGGCGGCGGCGGATCGAGTCGCGTTGCGGCGAGTGCTGGCCCAGGCCAGGAAAAGCACGCCAGCCGAGATCGAGGCAGCGGCCAGCCGAATCCTCGCCGAGCGGGAGATCCGTGCGACGCTGGCGGCGCTGGGCGAACTGGCCGCCTCGGTTCGCTACTCCGCAGCCGATGTCCGGGACCCGGCGTCGGTCATGGCGTTGGTGGATGGCGTGTACCGGCGGCATGGCCGGCTCGACGGGATCGTGCACGGCGCGGGAGTGCTGGCTGACCGGCTGCTGGTGGACAAGACAGCCGAGGACTTCACAAGGGTGTGGGAAACCAAGGTCAACGGGGCGCGGGCGCTGGCTGCGGCGGCCCGAGCGGAGCTCGGATTCCTGGTGTTGTTCGGGAGTGTGTCCGGGGTATTCGGCAACTGCGGGCAGGCCGACTACTCAGCCGCTAACGACGCGCTCGACACGTTGGCGCGGATCTGGGCGCCGCGGACCCGAGGCCGGGTGGTCGCGCTCGACTGGGGCCCGTGGGCTGCGTCCGGTGAGGGGACCGGCATGGTCTCCGCCGAGCTTGAGCGGGAGTACGCCCGGCGAGGCATCGGACTGATCGAACCTGAGGATGGCGTCGCCTGTTTGCTCGCTGAGCTGGCCCGGGGCACCGAGTCCCAGGTGGTGTACATGTGCGCCGACCCAGCAGCCTTCCATGGTGAGGGCGACCAGGATGGCAAGTTCGAGGTCGGACAGGATGGCTGAGCCGGTCGAGGTGGCCATCGTCGGGATGGCCGCTGTGTTTCCCGGCGCACCGGACCTGGCCACTTACTGGTCCAACATTTTGGCCGGCGTGGATGCGATCGCCGAGGTGCCCGCCTCCCGCTGGGATCCCTGCTATTACGACCCTGAGGCTGCCACCACTGGGCGCGGTGACCGGCTGTACTGCCGTCGCGGTGGGTTCGTCGAGCAAATCACGTTCGACCCGACCCGGTACGGGATCATGCCCGCCGCAGTC